>SHVP01000081.1 GCA_009694165.1 Alphaproteobacteria bacterium | reverse complement strand
GGGCAGCCCCAGTAGCGCTGCCGCGAAATGCCCCAGTCGCGCAGCCGAAAGTTGATCGTGCGCCGTCCCCGCCCAGACGCCTCGAGGTGCTCAGCCATCCGCGCCTTGGCATCGGCGATCGATAGACCGTTCAAGAAATCCGAGTTGATGAGAACCCCGGCCCCGTCGAACGCGGTCGTGCCGACCACGAACGTCGCTGGGTCAGCGTCCTTGGGCGCCACCACCGGACGGACCGCTAGCTCGTATTTGCGGGCGAAGTCGAGATCGCGCTGATCGTGGGCGGGGCAGCCGAAGATCGCACCGGTGCCGTACTCCATGAGGACGAAGTTGGCGATATAGATGGGCAACGCTTCGCCGGTGAAGGGATGGACGGCGCGTAGGCCGGTATCGATCCCTTTCTTTTCGGCCTGCTCGATGATCGCTTCGCTGGTGCCCATGCGGTTGCACTCGGCGATGAAGGCGGCCACCTCGCTGTTGCTCGCGCCGATCGCCTGGGCGAGCGGGTGGTTGGGCGAGAGCGCGCAGAAGCTGGCGCCGAACAAGGTATCGTGGCGGGTAGTATAGACCTCGAGCTGGTCAGTCCGCCCGGCGAGATCGAAGCGGAACGTGAGTCCCTCGGAACGTCCGATCCAGTTCTCCTGCATCAGGCGGACGCGTTCGGGCCAGCGCTCGAGCGAGGTGAGCGCCGTCAGAAGTTCTTCGTTGTATGCGGTGATGCGGAACGACCATTGATCGAGTTTGCGCTGCTCGACTGGGGCTCCCGATCTCCAGCCGCGCCCTTCGATCACCTGTTCGTTGGCGAGCACCGTCTGGTCGACCGGATCCCAATTAACGACCGACTTGCGGCGATACACCAGACCGGCTTCGTAGAGGTCAAGGAACAGGGCCTGCTGGTGACGGTAGTAGCCGGGATGGCAGGTGGCGATCTCGCGCGACCAGTCGAGCGACAGCCCCATGCTCTGCAACTCGCGCCGCATCGCCGCGATATTGTCGTTGGTCCATTTGGCGGGGTGGACGTTTTGATCGCGGGCCGCATTTTCCGCCGGCAGGCCGAACGCATCCCAACCCATCGGATGCAACACATTGAAACCGCGCGCTCGCTTGTATCGCGCGATCACGTCCCCCAGCGTGTAGTTGCGGACATGACCCATGTGGATGCGTCCCGACGGATAGGGAAACATCTCGAGCACGTAATACTTGGGTTGCGCCGAATCCTCGCGCGCCTCGAAGGTGCGTCGCTGATTCCAAGTGTCTTGCCACTTGGCCTCGGTCTCTTTTGCGTTATAGCGGCCGGCCGCCGCTTCGCGTGCCATTGCCAGGACCCGTACCGATAGTCATCGCCGCGGAAAGGCGGCGATCATCGTCGCGATTCGGTCGACTCGCAAGCCGCTCGGCCCGGCTCTTCGGCCGCCGGGCGAATCAGCGACGGGCGGTCGGCACGGCGGCGATACGCAGTTCGCGGGCCCGCGTCAATATGGCGTTCTCAAAATTGGTCGGCGCATCGGTCGTGACCTGGCTGTCGACCCAATCGCCGTTCTGGCGCTGGCGCTGCTGGCGGAACAGGGCGACTCGCAGGCCATCGGCTCGCAGACGGGTGTCGAGGATGTAGACAGTCACCTTGAAGCGTTCCTCAGGCGTGTCAGGCGGGCTATACCACTCGGTGATGATGACGCCGCCGAACGGATCGGCCGACAACAGTGGCATGAACGAAACGGTATCGAGCGAGGCGCGCCACAGATAGGCATTCACGCCGATGCCACCACCACCACCACCACCACCGTCTACAGCCTTGCGGGGGCCCGCCAGCACCAAGCCCTCATCGCCAAAGAGCCGGCCGCCGGTCACCTTGTCGTGCTCGCTCTTGGGAAGCGACACGCCCCGGCGCACGTTTACGTATTCTTCGCTTTCCTGGCGCGGAATCCCGGAGCAACCGGCAACGATCGCGAGCGCCGTCAACAGGCCCAGCGTCCATCCCAACATCCGATTCATTGTGCCGTGCTCCATGTTCTGCGGATCCCATTGGATCTCCGCATTGGTGCTCTTGAGCACCCTGTTGCGCCAATGGTAGCGAAATCCCTTGCTGCTGAGTAGTAGGGGCGATATTGCGGGTTGGAACAGGAGCGCCGCCGTTGCCCGCCGCTGCGTTACAAGAGGCATTTAATCGTTTTCGTCAAGGCGACTATCGGCGCGCGATCGGTCTCGTTGAGCGTTATCTCAAAGCCCATCCGACCAATCCCGACGCGCTGCTCATCCTCGGCGCTGCCCAGGTGGAGGTTGGCGAACCCAAGGCGGCCGTTACCACCCTAGGGCGAGCGGCCCATATTGATCGCAAGAATCCCTCTATTCCAGAGACACTAGGTCGTGCGCTGTTGGCAGACAATCAAGCCGCCGCAGCCGTCCAGGCCTTCAACGAGGCAATGCGGTTGGGCGGAACCGGCCCGAAATTGCACGCCGGTTTGGGGGTGGCGCTCGCCCGCGTTGGCCGGTCCGGCGACGCCCTCAGGCACCTGCGGATCGCGGCTGCCGCCTTACCCAATTCGGCGGCTGGCCAACTCAATCTCGCCCACGCACTCCGCGATAACGGCCAGCTCCGGTTGGCCGAGCAGGCCTATGCAAGGGCAGTCGATCTTGATCGCGGCTCCAGCGAAGCACTGCTTGGGCTCGCGCATACCCGCCAGCGCCGCGAATTGCACGTTGACGCGGTTGGCGCCTACCGGGAGGCGCTGCGATGCTTTCCGGCACTGCCGCAGAATGCCGACGTCCAGGTGAACTTGGCGGCGGCGTTGCGCGCCAGCGGCGGGCTCGACGAGGCCGAGGCCACGTTGCGCCGGCTGCTCGCTCACGCTCCGGCGAATGCGGCGGCACGCCTGAGCCTGGCGCGGACCCTCGACGTCGCTCGGCGCTTCAGCGAAGCGAAAGACTCGCTCGAACCGCTGTTAAACGAGGTGCCGACACGACCTGGAGCGGTGCTTCACTTCGCCCAATTGGCGCGGCGTCTGGGCGAGCAGGACCGGGCGATCAGTCTTCTCGACGCCTTGGCGGCGCGTCGCGACGTGGCCACCGACGATCGGCGGGCCGCGCATTTCGAGTTAGCGGCGCTCTTTGATGAAAAACGGGACTTCGCGTCGGCGTTTAGCTGGTTGGAACGCGGGCACATGCTCTACGACGACCGGCGAAACCCGGCCGCCCACCGTGGGACCACCGAGCGCTTCGTGCGGGCGTTCACGCCGGACTTCTTGTCGCGCGCTTCCCGCGCCGAGGGCCAGGGCGGGGACGCCGTCTTCATCGTCGGCATGCCCCGTTCGGGCACGACACTGGTCGAGCAGATACTCTCCAGCCACTCCGACATCGCGGCCGCCGGCGAACTTGAAACGATGGACGAATTGGCCCAGGCGTTGCCCACCCGTCTCCGCGTGGCGGCTCCCTATCCTGAAGGTGTCGCCAACCTTACCCCGGTAACGGTCCGGCAGGTTGGCGAGGAGTACCTGGCCGACCTCAAGCGATTTGGCCGCCCCGGTGCCCGTCGCCTGGTCGACAAGCTGCCGCACAACTTCCAGAACCTGGGCCTGATCGCCCTCAGCCTGCCGGCCGCCCGGGTTATTCATTGTCGGCGTCATCCACTCGACACCTGCCTATCCATCTATTTTCAGGACTTTGGCGAGCGCCAGATCTACGCCCGCGATCTGGTGGAGATCGGTGCACACTTCGCTGAGTACAGGCGGCTGATGGATCATTGGCGTTCTGTGCTCGGCCACAAGATGTTGGACTTGGCCTATGAAGACCTGGTCGCCGAACCCGAACGGGTCAGCCGCTCGCTAATCGCGTTCCTGGGCCTGCCCTGGGACGATAATTGTTTAAATTTTCACGAAAATAAGAGGGTTGCCGCGACCGCGAGTTTCGATCAGGTGCGCCGGCCCGTGTACCGGACCTCGGTTGGGCGGTGGCAGCTCTACGAACAACATCTAGATGGAGTAAAGAACGCCATCAAAGCCGTTGATGATCAATGATAATTGGCTCTGTGTCTCGTTCGCCACACTGGGAAGAATTTAGCCACACTAGGTGCTCGTTTGCTTGACGCCCGAGCTTGCAAACTGGCCTAATCCGCCCCGTCCAAGTACCCAAGAACAGCTGGCGGCATCCTGCCGCGCGGCCGATGGAGAGGTAACTAATGAAGAAGGCACTAATTGGAAGCACGGCCTTGGTAGCGGCCGGCTTGCTCGGCAGCGGCGGCGCGTTCGCGGCTGATCCGATCAAGCTGGGTGTGTTCGGCAACTTCCGCGTTCAGGCTGGTTACGTTACCCAGTCTGACTCCTCGGGCGAAGTCGGGTTCAACCACCGCAACTTTGGCTTTGGTCAGGACTCGCAGATTCAGTTCCGCGGTTCGACGAAGCTCGACAACGGCATCACCGTTGGCGTGCAGATCGAACTCGAAGGCGAGGCGGGCATCACGCGGTCGAGCCAGACCGTTACCAGTCCGATCGGCACCACGGGCACGATCCCGGGCGGCGGTTTGGAAGGTACGGGCGAAACCGACGTGGTCGACGAAGCTTATATGTGGATCGAGAACACGGCCGTGTGGGGCCGCATCGAACTCGGTAACCGCGATCCGGCCGGCAACAAGATGGCTGTTCGTCAGCCGTTCGTGTTGGGGACCTCGATCCTCGGCGCCGAAACGATGCAGGCGGTTTCCACTCCGCCAGGCCAGCAGGTTGGTTTCGCTGGCTCGGGTCTGATCGCGCCAGGGACCCAGGACGCGAACAAGATCACCTACTACACGCCGCGCTTCTTTAACGGCTTGCAGTTGGGCGTCAGCTATACCCCGGACGTTACGGAGAACAACGGCCGCTTCGGCGTAGGTTACGCGAGGACCGATCGGTCGGCGGCCGGCGGCGTCCAGGGCGACGTGATCAGCGTTGGCTTCAACTACACCAACAAGGTTGGCGTCGCCAACCTCCAGCTCTCTGGTTCGTACGACAAGGGTAGCCAGGAGTCGACTGATACGGATACCGAAGACCAGAGAGATTGGTCGCTCGGTGTCAACATCAGCTACCAGGCCTGGACCTTCGGCGGCATCTACGAGAAGTTACGCAACTCGCCGAACACGACCACCATCACTAACAAGTCGGACAACATCCAGTGGGCGGTGGGCGTCAGCTACTCGTGGGGTGCATGGCTAGCCGGCATCGAGTACTACAATGGTAAGGCTGAAGTCTTGACCAGCGCTGGTGTGGCGAACGGCGACGACAAGCTCACCGAATGGGGTGTGTCGATTCGTCGGACCCTCGGGCCGGGCGTGACCCTCGGCGGCGGCATTCGCTTCTACGATTGGGAAGACAATGCCAATGCGGCGGCGAACGAGAACCAGGCGACGGCGATCATCGTCGAAACTGCGCTCACGTTCTAACCAGCTTCGTCAGCTTGACGGAAAGAGAGCGGACTTCGGTCCGCTCTCTTTTTTTGTGCGGCGCGTTTCTTCCGCCGCGGCGCTCAACGACCCTGGGTCGGGTGAGCGCAAAAATGATATGACTTGCCGATGGACGCCCTCGACCGTCTCGAATCGGATTCGATCTACATTCTCCGCGAGGCCTATCACGCGATCGATCGCTTGGCCCTCCTGTGGTCGCTCGGCAAGGACTCGGGCGCCTTGCTTTGGCTGGCGCGCAAGGCTTTTTTCGGCCGTGTTCCCTTTCCGGTCGCTCACGTCGATACCGGCCGGAAGTTTCCCGCCATGTACGCGTACCGCGACCGCTTTGCCCGCGAGTGGAACCTCGATCTTGTCGTCGGCACCTGTCCGCCGCTTAGCGCGATCGATCCGACGCTGCCGCCCGCCGCGCGCTCGGCCGCGCGCAAGACCGCCGGCCTCAAGACACTGATTGCCGAGCGTGGTTACCGCGGCCTCGTCGTCGGCATCCGGCGCGATGAAGAAGCGACCCGCGCCAAGGAGCGGATCTTCAGCCCACGTGACGATGCCGGGGGTTGGGACACCAAGGACCAACCGCCCGAGTTCTGGGACCAGTTCAATACTACCCTCCCGCCCGGCGCCCATCTGCGCATCCACCCGCTGCTGGCCTGGACCGAGATCGACATCTGGCGGTACGTACGGCGCGAAGGCATACCTGTCGTCGGTCTCTATTTCGCCCGTAACGGCAAGCGGTATCGCTCGCTCGGCGACCAGGACATCACCCATCCCGTCGCCAGCACCGCGGCGACCCTCGATGAGATCATCGCCGAGCTCGAGCACACCAAGGTGGCCGAACGTTCCGGGCGGGCGATGGATCACGAGGCGGAGGACGCTTTCGAGCGGCTGCGCAGCGACGGATACCTTTGATGGTCGCGGCGCGCGAGACGCTTCGCATCGTCATTGTCGGGCACGTCGACCACGGCAAGTCGACGCTGATCGGCCGCCTCCTGCACGACACAGGGTCGCTTCCCGAGGGTAAGCAGGCCGCGATCCAGGAAGCCAGCCAACGCCGTGGCGTCGCCTTCGAATGGGCGTTCCTGCTCGATGCGCTCCAGGCCGAACGCGACCAGGGCGTCACGATCGACACCGCGCGCATCTGGTTCCAGACGACCCGCCGCGATTACGTCATCATCGACGCCCCGGGCCATCGCGAATTTCTGAAGAACATGATCACCGGGGCGGCCGGCGCCGATGCCGCCATACTGGTCATCGACGCCGACGAAGGAATACGGGATCAGACGCAGCGGCACGCCTACGTGCTGCATCTGCTGGGCGTGCGCCAGATCTGCGTCGCCGTCAACAAGATGGATCGCGTCGGCTATGACCAGAAACGGTTCCTGGCAATCGACGGGGCCATCCGCCGCTACCTGGCAGACATCGGCCTCGATGCCTCCTTCGTCATTCCTGTCGCGGCGCGGGATGGCGTCAACGTCGTCCATCGGGCGATGATGCCCTGGTATGACGGACCGACGCTTGTCGAGGCCGTAGACCATTTTCGCGCACCGGAGCCGCTCGACGGCCGGCCGCTCCGCTTGCCGCTTCAGGATGTCTACAAGTTTGACGAACGGCGCATCCTGGTCGGGCGGATCGCGTATGGGACCGTGCGGCCGGGCGACACCCTGCTGTTCTCGCCCAGCAACAAGACCGCCAAGGTGGCCAGCATCGAGGCCTGGGGCGCAACGCAGCGGCCGAGCGAAGCAAGCGCCGGCCAATCGGTCGGACTGACGCTCGACGAACCGATTTTTGTCGAGCGTGGTGAGATTGCGAGTCATACGACCGACCCGCCGATTGAGACCGATGTCTTTCGGGCGCGCGTGTTCTGGCTCGGGGTCAACCCATTGCTCGTGGGGGCTCGCTACGCCCTGAAGATCGCAACGGCAACCTATCCCGTGCGGATCCAGGCTATCGAGCGCGTCATCGACACGACCGATCTGCGTCCGCGGCCGGCGGCGGCAGCGGTATGCAATGATATCGTCGAAGTGGTCATTCGCTCGGACCGCCTGTTGGCAGCCGATCCAGCGGCCGACTTACCCCACACCGGCCGCTTCGCTTTGGTCGAAGGCCACCGCTTGGTCGGCGGCGGCCTCCTCAGCATGTCGGGCTACGCCGATCAGCGGCAGTTGTCGACGGTACGCGCGACCAATGTTTCACGCGTGGAACACGGTGTCAGCCAAGCCGATCGTTTGCGGCGCAATGGCCATGCCGGAGGTGTTGTCTGGCTGACCGGCCTTTCGGGAGCCGGCAAATCGACGCTCGCGGTCGAACTCGAACGTCGCCTGTTCGGTCTCGGCTATCAGGTCTACGTCCTCGACGGCGACAATCTACGCCATGGACTGAACGCCGATCTTGGCTTTGCGCCCGAAGACCGCGCCGAAAATATTCGCCGTGCCGGCGAGGTGGCCGCCTTGCTGGCGCGAGCCGGGTTCGTCGTCATCAGTTCGTTCATCTCGCCCTATCGCTCCGACCGTGAGCGTGCCCGCCGTGCCGCCGGCACCGATTTTTTCGAGGTCTTTGTCAAAGCCGATCTGGCGACGTGCGAGCGGCGCGACCCGAAAGGTCTTTATCGGCGCGCGCGCGCGGGCCAGATCCCGCAGTTCACCGGGGTCAGCGCACCCTACGAAGAGCCGGAACACCCCGATCTCGTCGTCGACACGGTGGAGCAAAACGTCGGGCGCTGCGCCGACGACTTGCTGGGGTTTGTCGAAAGCAAATTTCGCCTCGCGTCGTCTGCACCGTCTCGGTGACGTGATGATTGGTCGCTTGGAGGCACCACCCCCCTCTGCTAGCGTGACCAGACGCAATCTTATTCATCCGACCGCTGGGCACGCGTGAGCGAACTATCAAACTCCGAGTTGGAGGTGCCGGCGCGCCTGGCGGCCATTCGCGACCGCATCGCGATCGCCGCTCGCGCCGCCGGACGCGAACCGGCAAGCATCAATTTGTTGGCGGTTTCAAAGGGTCATCGTGCCGATGACGTACGCCCCGCGCTGGTCGCCGGGCATCGGCAATTCGGCGAAAACCGGGTGCAGGAAGCGATGGCCAAATGGCCGGGGCTGCGGGCCGAGTTTCCCGACACCGAACTACACCTGATCGGGCCGCTGCAGACCAACAAGGCCAAGGACGCGGTGGCCGTTTTCGACGTCATCCAGACCGTCGACCGGCCGAAGCTGGCGGCAGTGTTGGCCAGTGAGATGCGCGCACCGTCGCGCACGCGGTCCCTGTTCGTTCAGGTTAACACCGGTGAGGAGCCACAGAAGGCAGGAGTTCCGCCTGCCGAGGTCGATGCCTTCGTCCGGCACTGCCGCTCGCTCGGCTTGCCGGTGGGCGGCCTCATGTGCATCCCGCCCGTCGACGAGGAGCCGTCGCTGCACTTCGCCCTACTTGCGGACATGGCGGCGCGTCACGGGTTGACGCGGCTCTCTATGGGGATGAGTGCCGACTTCGAAATTGCGGTCGCCTTTGGCGCGACCGACGTCCGCGTCGGGACCGCCATCTTCGGTCCACGTCGTCCCGACTGAACGGCCTCAGGCCAGGATACAAAGCCGCGTATCGCGGTCGCAGGTCGACAGGACCTCCAGCAGGTCGGGCCGACCGAGGGCGACGCAGCCCGCTGTCGGCTGATTGCTGGCCGCGGCAACGTGCAGGAAGATGGCGCTGCCGCAGCCCGGGACGACCGGGGTGTCGTTGAACCCGAGTACGACGACAACATCGTAGAGTTCATCGTCGCGCCACATGGTCTCTGCGCTTGCGGCGTAGGGCAACGCCACCGGCTGGTTGTAGCGGGGATCGGTGGGGTCGTCGCACCAGCCGTCCTGTTCGTCGATGGCGGTGACGGGGAGCGAAGTCTTTGGCGGCGGCAAGCGGTCCGGCCGGTACAGAACCCGGCGCAACGAGAAACAGCCGAGCGGAGAGGCGCCGTCGCCCTCGCGTTTCATCGCCGTGATGCCCGCCCGCCCGAGCGCGCAGCGATAACTCCTGCCGCGCCACTTGAGGATGCCGGCAGGAGAAACCGAGATGATGTTGGACAGCGGCATTCTAGACGGTAGGGGAATGACTCGCCCCGGTCGGACCGGTCGCCCGGTCACGTTGGGCAACGCGACAGTGAGAACCAAGACTGAACCTCCGCACGCTCGCTAGTATCTTCTAACTTTCCTCTCCGGTGGGCCGCATGCCGCGCTCGCCGGGACTAAGCTGTCCGGCGCGCTGGTAGCGCCTGAGGATGTCGGCCAACTCAGCGGCCTAATATTCTTCGGCCCGGCGGCCACCAGGAACCGACTCACCGGCCGTTGCCTCGGGCCGTCCGAACCGCAGCCTTGGCTGCGCCAGCCTGGGGCGGCAGCGCAAAGGCATAGAGATTGGGCGCGTTGGTGGGGTGCGCAAGTCTGGCCGGTCCACTGCTCGCCGGCAGTCGAAGCGCCGATAGCGCTGTCGCAGCGGCCAATTGGACCGGAGCCGCCGACGGGGCGACTGCCGCCGCAACCTGGGTCGCTGGCTCGCCGCCCGTTGATGCGGGGGTGTTTCGGTCAAGCCTGCGGGCGGCCATGACGTGGCCGCCGAAGAGGGCGCCGCCGAGAATCCGCGCGCCGTGCGAGGGTTGATCTCCGGTGATCGACCGATAGATCGGACCGATGATGGGCAGGTGCTGCAGCGGATTGATGGTATCGAGCAGGTCCTTGAAACTCGGCCCCTCGCTGCCCCAGAAATGGCTGGTGCGTGGTGCCTCCTTCTGCGGCTCGAGTGCCCAGCCGCCAACCTCGTTGCCGACGAAATCGGGGACGGTGCGGGGCGATGGCGGGATCGGTGACGCGGGGGCGACGCTCATGAGTCCTCTGTCACTCATGAAGCAAGCCTCGTTCCAGCCGTTACCATAATAAAATCAATAGGTTATAGAAACAGACCGCGACCGGATCCGACCCTACGGCAAGTCTTGCCAGGCAGTGCCCACGATTAAAGTAGGTGCCCCTTCCGCGCTTTGGCGGCCAGGTAGTGGGCGTTGTGGGGGTTGGACGGGAACCGATGGGCTACCCGCTCGACCACGTCGATCCCGCAGCGGGTGAGGCCTTCAACTTTTTCCAGATTGTTGGTGAGCAGCCGAATGCGGTGGAACCCGAGCAAGGCCAACATGCGCGCCGCCGGCAGGAACGGGCGTTCATCCTCTTCAAACCCAAGGCGCCGGTTCGCTTCCATGGTGTCGTAACCCTGGTCTTGCAGGACGTAGGCGCGCAGCTTGTTGATCAGCCCGATGCCGCGGCCTTCCTGGCCGAGATAGAGCAACGCGCCCTGCCCCTCCTTGGCCATCACCTCGATGGCGCCGCGCAGTTGCTGGCCACAGTCGCAACGCAAGCTGCCGAGGAGGTCGCCCGTGAAACATTCCGAGTGAAGCCGAACCAGCACCGGCTGGCGGCCGTCCGGTTTACCGATCAGGATGGCCACGTGCTCGATCCCACCATCGGCCGGGCGGAAGGCGACAATCTCGCTGTTCT
>SHVP01000080.1 GCA_009694165.1 Alphaproteobacteria bacterium | reverse complement strand
TGCCCTTCCCGCGCACGGTCAGCTCGAATAGGTCGAATGCGGCTATCAACGGCCCGGGCTTGGCCGCAAGGGTTCCGGTCGGCGTGGCGGGACTGGTGGTCGAATTCATTGGCCTCGTGAATCGGCAGGGCGTCCATGTCGGCCCGCAGGCCGATCGCCCTGGTACCGGAACCTTTGCGGCCAAGCCCGGGCCGTTGATAGCCGCCCGATCACGCCGGTGCGCGCCAGACCGCGATGGACGTCGAGACCGAACTCCTGCAGGCGCGCCGCGACCAGGTCGGCGGTGCGCACCTCCTCGAACGCGGTTTCGGGATGGGCGTGGAGATCGCGCCGCCACCGCGTCATTTCGGCATGGGCCTCGGTCAGTCGGGCGATGACGTTCATGGGGTGTCCGCTGGTAGGGCCGCTATTGGGTCGCGCTGAGGATGAGATAGGTACCGATGTCGGCCGGTTTCAGCTTGCGATCGCGGGTCTCGGTGCCGGCCAGGGCATGCTTGACGATGAAGTGATTCTCGACGTTTTCCATCTTCACCTTGAAGACGCCGCGCACGCCCTTGATGCGGGGGTAGAGGGCGGGATCGACCATCCGTTCACGCCGCGCCAAGCGGGTGAGCAGCGTTTCCACCTCGGCGCCCGCGATATTCTCCTTCTTGAGCAGCTTCCAGTCCGTCTGCCCGGCGAAGGCAGCGGCATTCATTTCAGTCAGCGCCGCATCGGCTTTCCCCGCGGCGACCCCTAGGTAATACAGATGTTTGGTCAGACCAACGCTGTTGCCCCATTCGGCCAGACTGCTGCTCTTGGCAACGAAGACCGTCGGCACGCTTCACTCCTGATTGCAACCGGACGGCGCGCGGCACTCGGCATTGCCGGCACGCAGGTCTGCATCGATCTCGCCGCGCATCGGCGGACCGCCACCGGTGAAGCGCCAATGGACATGGGTCGCTCCCTTGCCGGCGACGCAGGAGTCCCGTTGCAGCGTTGCCACCGTGGTCTCTAGTTCGCCCTCACCTATATAGATGGCACGCCAACGATTGCCGTCACGACGGCAGAAGACGAAATTGCCATTGCGGCCGGCGGGCTCTACCGCGCAGGGCAGCGCCGACACCGTGAACACCCAACCCCGCCCGCTCGCCCCATACCATTTCTCGGTTTCCAACATCGCTGACCTCCCTGCGGCCCCCATGCTAGAGTGAGCGCTCACCAGGGGAAAGGCCGCGCTTTCCCGGAGTCGCCTGAAGGAGGCTTGCCGTGCCCAATCCGTTACTGCGTCGGGTTCCGGTTGACGAGATGAACGCTTTCATGAAGACCCGATACGAGCGTTCGCTACGGGTCTACGACGATGCGACGCCCGTCGAGGTCGGCGCCAACGCCCCTGAAGTGTTCGAGTGGTATTACCAAAGCTTTTACAAGAAGGTCTTCTACGAAGGGCGGGTCGACGTCG
Organism: Alphaproteobacteria bacterium; assembly: GCA_009694165.1. The sequence continues at coordinate 9,578 of SHVP01000080.1, read as the reverse complement.
TCAGCATGGAAATGCTGCGCAATCGCCTGGCGCACGAGCACGGTTGCGTCTACTGCCAGATGGGCGATGCCGAGGCGGCCCGCGCGGTGGGCATCACCGACGACCAGCTCGACCATATCATGGACGAGAACCATCCGATTTTTTCGCCCAAGCACCGTGCCGTGCTGAAATTCGCCAAGCAAATGGCGCTCACGAACATGGACGGTGAGCTGTTGCCCGAGCTCTATGCCGAGTTGCATGCCCATTTCGACGACGGCCAGCTCTACAACATGGCCGTTGCCGCTGCGGTCCTAACGGGCATGGCGAAAATGATTTTCGTCCTCGATATCGTCGAAAAGACGGCCGCCTGCCCGGTACGGCCGCGCAAACCGCTGGCACAAGCCGCCGAATGAGCCGGCCGGCGCCGGCGGAGCGGCCTCAAGCCAGCGACCACACGGAGGTGCGGCGCACCTCGGCGTCTTCCAACGCGCGTGTGGTCGGGACTTGGTATTCCGCCAGGTGAACCAACCCCTGCCGCGGCAGATAGGCCCGGCCGGGGTCACCGATCAGCACCAGCGCTCCACGCATCTTCAACTGACGCAGCCACGGCTCGATCCGTTCCGCCAGCGGGCGTTCATAGAACACGTCGCCCGCCAGCACCACGTCCCAGCCCTCGTCGAGCGCGATCATGTCGCGCGCCTCGATATCGAGGTGGACGTCGTTGCTGGCGGCGTTGAGGGCGATCGCCGCCAGAGCGAAGTCATCAATGTCGTTTGCCGCCACCGAGCGGGCTGCCACCAACGCGGCGGCTATCGCGACGAGCCCCGATCCTGAGGCAAAGTCGAGGACGGTTCGTCCGGCGCAAGATTCGGGGTGGTCGAGGACATAGCGGGCCAGGGCCTGGCCGCCGGCCCAGGCAAATGCCCAATAGGGCGGCGGCAAGCCGATCGTCGCCAATTCTTCTTCGGTCTTGTGCCACAGAATCGTGGCTTCATCGGCGACATGCAGCGATATCTCGCCAGCATGCGGCACCGGCAACAGACGCGTGTTCGCGCGAATGAATGTGCCCCGACCTCCGGCAAGAGCCGGCGGTCGCGACGACGTCGCGGTCATCGCCGCGGCCCGTCAGCCTTTGTTGGGTTCGCCCACCGGCTGCTCGACCGGCTGCTCCGTCCCCGGCTCGTCGCCCGGGGAGCCCTTTGCTTTGGCCTTGGCTTCCGCCTTAGCCGCGCGACGGGCCGCGCTTGTCCGTTCGCGCTCCATGCGTGCTTGACGATAGTTTGGTCTAAAAGCCATGCCGAACACTCCGCTGCGCGCGCTTGCGCCGTTCAGAAATCAACCCGAGCGTCCGCCCGAGGGCCACGAGAAGCCTTCTCGCCAATTGGACCGACCGCGGCACTTGGCGCAAATGCGTTCGCCCGCCCACGCGCTCTGGAATGCGCTGCTGCACATGAGACAGCGGCGCTCCTTGCGGACCATCACGAACGACGGGTCCGGCTCCGGGCGCGACTGATAGCTGTCCTTTGGCTGCGGCACCAACTTGGGCGGCTTGGAATCGCGAAACATCAGAACACCGAATAGGCGAGCGCTACGGTGACGACGATGGTGATTAGAACCAGGCCGACCGCAGACCAATAGAGAAAATTGCTGGAAACCACGGATCACCTCTATTTCGCTGCTTCGCGACCAAAGTGATCCGGAGCCACCCATTAACTTGGCAAACGGATGTAACGGAGATATGGGCGCTCTGGGGCCGCGAGTCAACGAATCCGTGCAAAACCGCGGCCGATCAAGCGTCTGCGGCGGCCTTTTCCAGGGCCTCATGCAAGGTCAGCCAGTCGTTCTCCGCGTCGGCCAAGTCCTTGCGGACCAGACCCAGGCGCTTCTGCAGATCGACGAGTTTGGCCGGCCCCCCGGCATGCACCGAAGGGTCGGCCATTTCCCGTTCGAGGCGAACGCGTTCGGCGTCGATTCGGGTAACGGCCTTTTCGAGCTCGCCCAAACGGCGACGCATCGGCGCCAACTGCTGACGACGCTCCGCCGACCGACGGCGTTCCTCGCGGCGGTCGGCACCCGGTTCCGGCGATCGCGTCGCCCCATTGCCCCGTTCTGCCCGCAGAACCAACGCGCGATAATCCTCGAGATCGCCTTCGAAGGGTCGCACGGCACCGTCGGCCACCAGCCACAGCCGGTCGGCCGTCAACTCGATCAGGTGGGGATCGTGACTGATGAGGATCACCGCACCCGGGTAGTCGTTGATCGCCTCGACCAAGGCTTGGCGCGCGACCATGTCCAGATGATTGGTGGGTTCGTCGAACAGCAGGATGTTCGGTCGATCGAGCATCATCAGCGCAAATAGCAGGCGGGCCTTCTCGCCGCCGGAGAGGTCGGAAACCTTGGTGTCGGCGCGCGTTTGCGAGAACCCGAAGCGGCCAAGCTGGCTGCGCAGCTGTTCCTCGCTGGCCTTGGGACGCCGACGACCGAGTTCGATCACTGGAGTCGCCGTCAGATCCAACTCCTCGGCCTGGTGTTGGGCGAAGTAGCCGACCTTCACCTTGCTCGAGCGATGAATTTCGCCGGCCAGCGGTTGCAGCCGACCGGCCAGCAGTTTGGCGAGGGTCGACTTGCCGTTGCCGTTGGCTCCCAGCAGGGCAATGCGATCATCGTCGTCGATGCGCAGCGACAGGCCCGAGAGGACGGCCTTTCCGTCGTAGCCGACCGACACTTGGTCCAGACTGTAAAGCGGCGGTGCGACGGCGTCGGGTTCGGGAAACTCGAAACGGGTCATGCCCTCGTCGTGCAACTCGGGAATGGGCTCCAGCTTCGCCAACATCTTGAGCCGCGACTGGGCCTGGCGCGACTTGCTCGCCTTGTAGCGGAAGCGATCAACGAATTTCTGCAGGTGGGCGCGGTGGTGTTCCTGCTTGGTTCGGCGCTTCGCATCGAGCTCGAGGCGCATCCGCCGCGTCGCTTCGAAGCGGTCGTAGTCGCCGCGATAGAGCGTTAGCTTCTTGTGTTCGAGGTGGAGGATTTCGCCGACCACCCGGTTGAGCAGGTCGCGGTCGTGGCTGACCAGGAGGACCATGCCGGGGTAGCGGCGCAGGTAATCCTCAAGCCACAAGGTCGCCTCGAGATCGAGGTGGTTGGTCGGTTCGTCGAGAAGCAGCAGATCCGGTTCGGTGAACAGCAGGGATGCCAGCGCGACGCGCATCCGCCAGCCGCCCGAAAAGTCGCGGCAGGGCCGCCCCTGGGCAGCAGCGTCAAAGCCAAGGCCGGCAAGAAGGCGCGCCGCGCGGGCGCGGGCATGGTGGGCGCCCCGCTGCGTCAGGCCCTCGTGCAGATCGGCGAGACGACCGGCATCGGTCTCGGCCTCCGCCGCAGCGGTCAGGCGGGCGAGCTCGCGGTCGGCCGCCAGCACGGTATCGACCAGGCTGTCAGAACTGTTGGGCGCCTCCTGGCTGGTCATGCCGAGGCGCGCCCGGCTTGGGCGCTCGATGCGTCCCGTCTCCGGCTCCAGCTCGCCGGCGATCAGCCGCAGCAGGGTTGTCTTGCCGGTGCCGTTTCGGCCGACGAAGCCGACATGATGGCCGTCGTCAATCGCCACATCGGCCCGATCGAGCAGAACGCGCCCGGCGACGCGATAGGTCAGGCCAGAAATCCGCAGCATAGCGAGCGTTTAGCCGACGCCCGCCCGATTGGCAATCGCCGCGGCGGGCCCCGCAGCTCGTCGTCGACGGCCGACCTAGGTTGGGGCGAATACCCCGGCCGGGCCGCGGCTGCCCCAATTGACGATGAAGGCCTCGCCGCGGGTGAGGAAATCGCCGACTAGATTGGTAAAGCGCTTGGGCTGATCGACCTCGGGCACGTGGGCTGCGTCATAGAGGTAGATGAGGTGCGACTTCTTGATGCGGCGTTTGAGCAGCAGCGGCGCCGATTCCGGAATGACGCCATCGCGCTCGCCGTGCACGATCAGAGTCAGAGCCGAGATCTCGCCGAGGCGGCCAATCAACTCCTCGTCGTATTGGATGCCGTTGACATAGTGCATCGCCATCTCGCGGTTCTTGCCCGAGACCTCGGGCGTGCGACCGTCGGGTTTCATGTTCTCGGGGTGGGCATAGGCCTTTTTCAGCAATTCCTTCGGGTCGCTCGGGATCGGCGGGGCGTCCTTGGGCCGGAACCCACCGGAGGCCACCAACACCAGTTGCTCGATGTTGTCCTTGGCCTGCACGGCGACCCAGGCGGCGACCTGGCCGCCGATCGAATGGCCGATGACATCCACCTTGGCGTTGATCACCTTATCGAGGAACTCGACGAACACCTGTGCCAGCGCCTTGGTGCCCTTCACGGTCGTGTGGACTGGCGTGCCGTCGAAGCCGGGGAAGATCGGCATGTAGACGGTATGCGTCTCGCCCAGTCGATCGAGCGGGTCGGTAAAGCGTGGGCCGGTCCCGCTATGCAGATAAAGGACCGGTCGCCCGCTGCCCGCTTTGAAATAACTGACGGGGCCGGTCGAAAGCGTCGTCTCGTGTCGGGTATAGGCCATCGTGATCGTCCTCAAGCTGGAGTGTTGACTAGAGCGCCTGCACCGCCGGGCGCACCTTTTCTTTGAACAAGCGCAGGCTTTTCAGGATGGAGTCGTCGGGAACGTTGCCCACTTTCATGCTGAGGCTGTGGATGCCGTGGCCGAGTTCGCGATGAATATGGGTGAACTGGTCGATGACCATTTCGGGGGTTCCACACAGGATGGTCTTGCGCGCCAGCATGTCCTCCATGGGCACCCGCATGATCCGCCGCATGTCGCGAAATTTTTTCTTGGTCTCATCGTCGTAGTAACGCGATTTCTGCAGCACCAGCTGCTGCGCCGTGCGCATGCCGCCACCCAACACGTCGGCGAGGAAGTGGCGCCCCTCCTCCATCATGTCCTTCGCGTCCTGGAACGAATCGGCGATCAGGCAGGAGGTGCCGACCATGATGTCGTCGGAGCCGGGCGTCCAGCCGCACTCCTTCGCTTCGTCCTTGAAGACCTTGATCAGGTGCTTGGTCGATTCGAGATCGGTGATCTGGGCGAAGCCGATGATGGCGCGTTCGCGGGCGGCGAGTTTAGCCGACGCTTCGGAACTGCCCGACATCAGGATACGTGGATGCGGCTTCTGATACGGGCGCGGCCAGATCGAGACGGCGCGGAACTGGTAGTGCTGGCCCTCCCAACCGAAGGGTTCCTCCGCGGTCCAGGCCTTCTTGATCAGGTGAATGGCCTCGATCAGACGGCTGTAGGACTCGTCGGGTGGCACGTTGTAGGCGACATATTCGTGCGGAATGCCGCGCAGCAGCCCGGCGATCAAGCGCCCCTCGCTCATCACGTCGAGCATCGCATATTCCTCGGCGACGCGGATCGGGTTGAGGAGCGGCACCAGGCTGCCGACCATGGCGATCTTGGCCTTGGAAGTGCGCTGGATCAGCGCCGAACCGATGATGTTGGGATTGGACATCAGTCCATAGGGGCTCATGTGGTGCTCGTTGCAGCCGATCCAATCGAACCCGCATTCCTCGGCATAGACCATGCCGTCGAGGTAGGTGCGATAAAGCCGGGTGCCTACCACGGGATCGAAGTCGCGGTTGGCGACCGGCCAGTCCTGGGGGACCGTGTTGGTCGCCGTATAGGGCATCAGATGAAAATAGCTAAACTGCACGCAGCGGTTCCTTTGCTGACGGCGACGGCCGACTCGGGAAGCCGCGCTCCCGCCGTAGCGACGGCAGGAGCGCAGTGACCGCTACTTCTCGATTCGCATCTCGTGATAGTTGAGGACGAAGACCGCGTTCTTGAAGTTTTTGACCTTGGGGTTATAGGCCATGTTGTTGGTCTGCTCGGCCACAAAGATCAAAGAGGCGTTCTCCGCGTTCACCTTGAGCAATTCCCCGAGGATCTTGCGCCGCTTCTCAAGGTCGAACTCGGTCTCGGCCGCTTTCACCATCACCTGCTCCGCTTCGTCGCAATAGACCGGGTTGCGCTTGGAGCAGGAGTAGAAGCTGGAGAAGCCGACGCCGGCATCGAGGTGACCGGTATGGTCGGAAGCTGACCCGATGGCGTCGACTTCCTTGCCATAGCCGCCGCCCAGGAACTTCTGCACATACTCGTTGATCGGAACGATCTTGACCTGGGCCCGGATCCCGGCGGCATTCAGGTAGTTGGCGACCGCCTGATACATGTTGGACAGCGTGGCGGCAACCTGCACGCCTTCGATCACCATATCGACGCCGTTGGGGAAGCCCGCCTCGGTCAGCAGTTGCTTCGCCTTGGTCACGTCATAGGGGTAGGGCTTGAGGTCCTTGTTGTAACCGAACGAGATCGGCGTGGCGTGCTGCGATGACGGTGCGCCGAGGCCACCATAGACGTTCTTGACGATTGCATCCTTGTCGACGGCGTAGTTAGCCGCCTGTCTGACCCGCTTGTCCTTGAAGGGGCCATCCTTGGTCTGAAGGATGGTCAGCCCGTGGGTGTTGGAGGCGTTGATGGTGTCGACGCGAAGGTTGGCCGCCCGCAGAGCCGCGAAGTTGTCAAAGGAAGCGTCGGTATCGACATCGATCTGGCCGGACAGCAGCGCTTGGTTGCGCGCCGCTGCCTCGGATAGCGCCAACAGTTCGATCTTCGAGATATTCTCGCGTTTGCGCCACGACAGGTCATTGGCCTCGTAGGAATAGGACTCCGGGGCGAGCCTGGCGAGCTTGTAGGCCCCGCTGCCGACCGGCGCCTGCGAGAAGCCGGCGACGCCGAGATCCGTCCAGGCTTTCGGCTCGACCATCATGACGACGGCGATCCGCTTGGGCCAGATTGGGTTGCCTGCCTTGGTGACGAACTGGACGGTTTTCGCATCGACCACCGAGACTGAATCGAGTTCGTTGATCCACTGTCCCACCGCAGTCGCCTTACCGTCGGCCGATAGCAGCCATTCGAAATTGGCTTTCACGGCGTTGGCGTCGAGGACCTGGCCGTTCGAGAATTTGGCGCCGTCGCGCAAGGTGAATTGCCACGTCGTCGGGTTTACGTTGCGCCAGGACGCCGCAAATTCCGGAATGACGGCGCCGTCTTTGTCGATCGCCGTCAGCTTGTCAAAGATCGGCGTCCAGGCAAAAATGCTGGGCGTGCCGCGCGCGGTATAGGGATTGCCGCGCCCCCCGGGCATCGCCCAGGTGCCAACGCGGAGCGTTTCCTGCGCGTCCGCCGTGCGACTGATCGCCGTCGTTCCTGCCAGTGCCGCCAGGGCTAGCGCCACGCTGGCCACCGCCGTCCTGGCTCGTAAGCAATTGAGCATCACTGTCCTCCCCGAATGGCCTGGTCGTCATGCCAAGTTCGCCACAGCATAGCATGGCTGGCTCGCCCGCTAATGCGAAGCGCCGGCCCAACCGGCGACGACCACGTCCGCTTCAAGTTCCCAGGTAACGCCGCCTAGCCCGACCAAGGGCTCTCCCTTCCGCCAGTCGCGAGGCAACGGCCGAGCTTAGTCCTTGCGTGCGGAAAAGTAGAACATGCCCTTGCCGCCAGGACGACCAATGACTTTGCCGCTGCCGCCAGGAGGACCAGTGACCTTTCGCCCAGTGTTCCCTTGGTCCAGCACATCGGCCGAACCCGGACCCATGGTCTCCACGACGCGATGCGGCGCAAATCCCGCGGCGGTCGCCAGGTCGGTCAGGTGGAGGTCATGAAGGGTGCCCCAGAACGGCTCCGCATTGTTCTTGCAGTCCCAATCTCGGACGAACTGCTCATAGGCGCCGACGCCGTGATACTGCGGCTGTTCTGAGTGGACCATCAGGCCACCGGGGGAGAGGAGGCGGTGACACTCCTTGACGATATTGTGCAGGGCCGAAAGCGAGGTTTCGTGCAGCATCGCACTCGAAACGACGAGGTCGAAATAGCCGTCGGGAAAGTCGGTCGCTTCGGCGTTCTGCTGCGAAAAATGGACCGCGACTCCGAAGCTCTCGGCCCGCGCATGGCCATAGCGGACGCAAGGCGCGCCGACGTCGATACCAAAGACTTCCGCCTTCGGCCAGGCCTCCTTCAGGGCGACGGACGAGCCCCCTGTTGTACAACCCATGTCCAGAATTCGGCGGGGGGAGAACCCCGGATAAGCATCGCGCAGGAATGCGATCGTCGCACGCCCGAGACCGTCCATCTTGGGTCCGAAGTAGCCCGATACGTAGAGGTAGGCCCCGCGGTCGTAGACCGCGCCTGCGGCGACATCTCCGTCAACGCGCTCTTCGGCATAGCCTCCCGGCACCAGGTGATGATGGTTTTCCGCGATGTAGGCGGGCACCTTGAAGTCCGGATCGATGCCCAGGCTGCCTCGCGTGGCAGCCTGGGCGATGGCGTTCGCCCGGGCAACAAGCGCCGGCAAGTTCCGTTCGACGGAATCCAAGACAGAATGCCAGAGCATGGACTGGCCCTCGCGCTGGAGCACAGTGCTCATCTGGTAGTAAGGCGATTCTTCCATGGCACGGCGTACTTCGTGGCGCGTTCGCGGATCTCGCCCGTGCGCACGACGGAAGTTCGGCAACACGGTGTCTCTGTACACCCGCTCCGTTCCGGGGAGGACTTCATTCTGGACGTGCCGCTTGAAGCTCAGCACAAAATCTTGGCGCGCCGCTTCGTCGTGCGTGGATTCGGGTAGCATCGTATGCTTGATCTGCTCGAGCAACGTACCCTCCTGGACTGACTCCGCTAATGGGTCACAGCAGCCCGAGACCAACTTGAGCCCCAACAGCGGTAAACGAGGCCTCACCGCAAGAAAAGCTCGGCGACCCCGGCAGCTAACCTTTCCGTTGAAAGACTTCAAGAAACTGGCCATCGGGATCCCAGGCGAACAGGACTGTCGCGGGAAACGGGGTGCCCGATATGCTGCCGATATTGCGGCCATCCATTGGCGCTCGAATGATCTCGCCTCCTAGTTCTCGAATCTGCTGCTCACATCTTGCAATGTCACTAGTTTCGATGACGAGAGCCGCTTGCCCGGCTCGCAGACGCCGATCCTTGTGGATAGGCAGCGGCGGATCCTGGATCTCGATCAGCCCGAGCATGCCGATCTGGGGGTCCCATCCGCGCATGATGACAAACAGCGCCTTGCCCTTGCGGCCCGGATCGCCGACTGGGAAGTCCGTCAGCTTTCCTAGGTCGATGTCGTTACGGTACCATTCGCGGAACCCGAATGCCCGCGCGTAGAAAGTCAGGGCCCGCTGGAGGTTGGGCACGAAGATCGTTGCGCGCCGCACGGCACTCAGGGCAGAAGCGTCGTTCATGTCAGCTACTCCTCAACGCCGATGATGCTAGAGCGTTGGACGGTAGCACGCCCCGGTTGGGTCAGGCACATCCGCGACCGGCGGAGCGGAAAGGCTCGATTGTTCGCCGCGCGGCGACCGGCCGGAGTTCGTGCACATTCACGACGATCGGACGCTCATGATTGTCCGGCGTCAGCACCTGTGAGACAGATGGGTTGGGTTGAATAAGGGAGGATTTCTGGCTCATCGTAACCAGCGAGGAGTGGAGATGAGCCAGAAATCCGGAAGTCCCAAAATGTCGTCGGAGCGGGTGGTAAGGGAGATTCGCCGAG
>SHVP01000079.1 GCA_009694165.1 Alphaproteobacteria bacterium | reverse complement strand
AAAAGATGTTGCACGAAGTCCAGGAGCGTTACTTCGACCTGGCGCCGGCATTATGGCTGGTCGAGGCGATCGACGTATACGGGCTGAGCAAGCGGGTGCGAAACTTCAAGGACGTCAACCGCACGCTCATGTACCATGAGATGTCGCTGGAGTAGCACTGCGGGCGAGTTGGCTGCGAAGGGCGACCGGCGCCCTTCTTGCTTCCACGTGACTGCCGCGCCGCGTTTGACCGCCGCGGAAACACGAGCCTAGAGTCCTGGCCCGAGCACCCGGGAGTTTTGATGAGCACCGCGTCACCGCCGATCGGACCATGGCTGACCTCGACCATCGCGTCGCCCGACGTCGACGTTGTCGAAAAGATGTATGTCGAGTGGCTCGATCACCGCGTCGTTCACCGCGGTGTCGTCGGCGAGGCACTGGCACGCTCCTGGGGTGCGCCCAAGATCGCCGGCGCCAAGATGGCGCTCCTCGAACCCGACAGCGGCAAACAGGTGTACTTGCGGATCATCGAGAGCCCGGCACCGGACGGGTTTCGTCCGCTAACGACCTTTGGGTGGGCGGCTTCGGAACTGGTCGTGCAGAACACCGATGCATTACAGGAGCGGATGAAGAGATCGCCGTTCCGAATCATCGGGCCCGCTGCCGACCTCGAGATGCTCAAAGACATCCGCGCCATGCAGGTGGTCGGCGCCGCCAACGAGGTCTTCTATCTGACGATGTTCAAGAAGAACATCGACGGCTTCGATCTGCCGACGGCGCATTCCTTCGTCGATCGCATGTTCATCGCCGTCCTCGCGAGCGATCGGCCGGAGAAGGTGCAGGGCTGGTACAAGCAACACTTCGGCATCACCCCAGGCGACGTCGCCGACATCAAGCTGACCCTGCTCGACGATGCGTTCGGCGTCCCGCCGCGGTCGGGCGACTATCGCCTGACGGTCGTCGCCCTTCGCGGGCGGAGTCTGGTCGAGGTTGACGGCTACCCGCGCGAGGCGCGGCCGCGTCCGCGGGTGGACGGTCATCTACCCCCTGGCAACGCGTTGATGTCGGTCCTCGTCGACAGTCTGGACGGGCTCAAGGTTAAATTTTTCCGCGAACCGCTGCTCCTGTCGGAGCCGCCGTATTACGGCCGACGGGCGGCGACAACGCTGGGAGCGGTGGGCGAGCTGATCGAGTTGGTCGAGCGCGAAGCCGCCTGAGCCATGCCGTGGCAGCCCGTTTTGGGGCTCCCGAGCAGTCAGCGTGGCTAATCGGCCCAGAATGTGGGACAAACCTGTGAGGGCCGCCGACGGGCGCGGTTGACGGGCCGGAAGCGGCCAGCTAAATCAGCGGCAAATCTAGGTGAAATCCCAGCCGGCGCATGTAAGATAGCGGCGCCCAGGCTGGGTGGCGCCCACAAGAAAAAAACGGGCGCTTCGGCGGGAGGATGCAGGGGAGTGCCATTCGTTCGGTGCGGAGCAAGCTGACAGCGGGCGGGGTCGGCCGGCGCGCAGAGTTTTGTCTGCGTCGGTAGCGAGCGTCCAGCCAAGGGGGACTGAAACTTGACGGATATCATCAAGAACGCTGGTTCGGCTGCAGTCGTAGTCCCGAGCACGGCCGACAATGAGGTCGAAACCATCCCGGTCTTCCGCCAGACCGTGAGCCGGTTGGGTCAGCGACTGGTCGAGATGCTCTGCCTCCTGTTCTTCGTCAGTACTCTGCTCTTCTTCCTGCTGCGCCTGACTGGAGATCCGGCGGCCGTGTTGGCGGGGGAGACGGGCGACCAGGAGCAGCTGGCGCTGATCCGCAAGCAGTACGGCCTCGATAAGCCCTTGCCCGTTCAGTACGGGATTTTCCTGTTCAAGGCAGTTCAGTTCCAGTTCGGCAACTCGCTCGCCAACGCCCAAGATGCAATGGGCTTGGTTTTTGAGCGTCTGCCTACCAGCTTCACGCTGGTCATGATCGCGTTTACTGCGAACCTGATGGTTTCGATCCCGACCGGTGCGTGGCTCGGCAGCCGGCCCGATCGCACCGGCCGCAAATTGGCGTCGACCGCGGTGTTCGTCCTGCAGGGGATCCCCGGTTACATCATCGGTCTGGTGCTGATCCAGATTTTTGCCGTTGAGCTCCGATGGTTGCCCTCGATCGGCAATCAGGGGCCCAAGAGTTGGATCATGCCGGCGATAACCGTGGCCTCATTCCAGGCACCGCAGGTCATTCGCGTGATATCGGCGAACGTGGCCGAGGCAATGCGTGAAGATTACATCCGCACGGCGCGGGCCAATGGCGCCAGCTTTGCAACGCTGCTATGGCGCCATGCGCTCAAGAACGCGATGCTGGGCGCCACCGCGCTGATCGGCGCGCAGGTCTCCTTCCTGCTCGGCGGCTCGATCATCACCGAAGTGATTTTCGCCTGGCCGGGACTGGGTCGACTGATGGTCACCTCGGTCCAGACGCTCGACTTCCCGGTCGTTCAGGCCGCGGTCTTTGTGATCGCGATATTCGTCTACACGGCGATCATGCTGACCGACCTGATCTTCATCTTCATTGATCCCCGCCTGCGGAGGCAGAGAGCATGACGACGGTAACCGCATCAGCCAAGACGCCGGCGCCGCTGATCCGGCTGCCGACGCGGTTCACCACCGGATCGGTTCAGCTGAACATCGGCGTGGTGATATTAACCACGATCGCCATGGCCCTCCTGCTGCAGGAGGTGCTGGTCACCTCCGCGATGCTGGATGGTAATCTTTCCCAACGCCTGCGGGGGCCCTCGTGGTGGGATACCAATCGCGGCAACGGGCTCATGGGTACGGATCAGTTGGGACGCGACCTGTTCTTTCGCGTTCTCGCCGGCTTCCCCTGGTCGCTCGGTATTTCCGGCATTGCGGTTTGCATGGTCGCCCTCATCGGCACCTTCATCGGCTTGGTCGGCGCCTGGTCCACCGGCTTTTCCCGGACGATCGTGCTGCTCGGCATTTCGAGCATCATCTCCATGCCGTTCCTGGTGCTGGCGCTGGTCGTGATTGCCCTGATCGGGCGCGGTTTCTGGCCGCTAACGCTGACCATGGGGTTCATTGCCTGGCCGGCCATTGCCCGCGTGATCTATGCCGAATCGCGCGGCCTGCTGATGCGGGAATACGTTTTGGCGGCCCGCCTGTTCGGGGTCTCCAAATGGGCCATCCTGTTCGGCCACGTGTTGCCCGGCTTGCGACCGACCATTCTCGTCATGGCGGCGTTCTTCTTCGCCGTGCTGTTGATCATCGAGAGTGCGTTGTCGTTCCTCGGCCTCGGCGCGCCGCTCAATGCGCCGTCGTGGGGCAACATGCTTTCCGATAGTCGGCAATACCTGGTCAATGCGCCGTGGATGATGTTCGTGCCGGCCGGCGCGATCTGCTCCACCGTGATTTCACTTAACCTCATTGGAGACGGTGTTGCCGAACTTTCCCGTCGGCGGGCCCGTGCGGTCGAAGTATGACAGCAGTTACTGAAGTATCCGGATCGCGGGCCGTCGGCGTCGCGGGCGAGACGGTCCTTGCGGTCAAGGATATCGTGGTCGAGTTTCCCCGGCCCCGCCATCAGGTCGGCTTTCGCGCCGTCAGCGGCGTTACCTTCGACTTGAAACGCGGCGAGACCCTCGGTCTGGTGGGCGAGTCCGGGTCGGGCAAGAGCATGACGGCGCTCAGCTTGCTCGGCATCGTTCCCTTTCCCGGCCGCATCACCGAGGGCTCGATCACGCTGCGCGGCCGGCGCATCGATACGTTGTCGGTGAGCGAGTTGCGCAAGATTCGCGGCAAGGACATCGGCATGGTGTTCCAGGACCCGATGACCGGCCTCAATCCCGTGCGCAGCGTCGGTGGGCAGCTGGCGGAGTCGGCACTCCGACACCAGAATGTGTCGCGCTCCGAGGCCGAAGAGATCGCCTTTCGCGCCTTGGACCAGGTCAGCATTCCCTCGCCGCGCGATCGCCTGAAGGCCTATCCGCATGAATTGTCGGGTGGCTTGCGCCAGCGGGTGATGATTGCCCTCGCCCTGATCAATCACCCCGAGGTGATTATCGCCGACGAGGCGACCACAGCGCTCGATGCGACCATTCAGGCGCAGATCCTTGATCTCTTCCGCCAGCGCCTGGCCAACGCGACGATGATCATCATCACCCACGATATGGGCGTGGCGGCTGAAATTTGCGACCGTATCGCGGTGATGTACGCCGGACGCGTGGTCGAAACCGGCACCATCGCCGACGTACTGCGCGACCCGCGGCACCCGTATACGGTGGGCCTGCTGGCGGCCGTGCCGCGCTTTGATATTCGGCGGCCGAAACTGGTGCCGATCCCGGGTGTTCCACCGACGGCCGAAGATATTATTCGTGGCTGCTCGTTCAAGCCGCGGTGTAAGTTCGCGCAAGCAAAATGTGACGAGCGACCGCCGCTCGAAGAACATGGTGGGCGATTGGCGGCATGTTGGTTCCCGCGGGGGGCGGAGTAGTACGATGACACAGGAACCGGCAGCCCGGGGCAAGAGCGAGTACCTGCTCGAGGCGAAGGACCTCAAGGTTACCTTCCGTGCGCCCGGCGGCAAGAAACTGCACGCGGTCGACACCATCAGCCTAGGCGTGCGCCCGCGCGAAACCGTGGGCCTTGTCGGCGAGTCCGGCTCGGGCAAGTCGAACGTGGCGTTGACGCTGATGCGAGCGCACGAGCCCGAGGGTGGCAGCATCATTTTCGACGGCCAGGAGATAACCCGCCTCAACTACGAACAGTTGATGCCCGTTCGGCGGCGATTGCAGATGGTGTTCCAGGACCCGTACTCAAGCCTCGATCCCCGCTGGACGATTCGCCGCGTTATCGGCGAACCGCTGCGTGCTCACCGTTATGGGACGCGGCAAAAGATCAACGAGCGCGTTGCCCACCTGCTGCAGCAGGTAGGTCTGCCGCCCGACTCGGCCGACCGGGTACCGTCGCAATTTTCGGGTGGGCAGCGGCAGCGGATTGCCGTCGCTCGCGCCCTGGCGCTCGAGCCCAAGGCGTTGATCGCCGATGAACCGGTGTCGTCGCTCGACGTGTCGATTCAAGCGCAGATCATCAACCTGTTGCGTGATCTGCAGGATCGTCTCGGCATCGCGTTGCTGGTGATTGCGCACGATCTGGCGCTGGTGCACCAAATTTCCGACCGCATCATCGTGATGTATCTCGGCGAAACGGTCGAGGAAGGTCCGTCCGACGATGTCGTCGGGAAGCCGCAACATCCCTATACGGTGGCTCTACTGTCGGCGACCCCGGTGCCCGAACCCGGTGGCGGCAGCAAACGAATCGTCTTGAAAGGCGAGCCGCCATCGCCGATTTCGCGACCGACCGGCTGTCGCTTTCATCCGCGCTGTCCGATCGCGCGCGACCGCTGTAAGGTGGAAAAACCGCCGCTCAGGGATATCGGGCCAGGGCGCCGCGTTGCTTGCTTCTTCTCCGGCGAAATGCCGCCGCCACGCGATCTGTGGGCGCTGGAAAAGGTTCCGCTGCCGCCGGGGGTTGAGCAGGCACGCAAGCCGATGACGCCGCCCGCGATCGGCGTGCGCTAGGCTAGGCTGATCGTGAGAGATTGGGGCCGCCGGAGCGTACCGGCGGCCCTTTCGCTTGGGGTCTCCCGTTCCCATCGTTTCCGATATGCTGTAGCCGTCTTGCCGCGGGGAGGAGAGTATGGGACGCCCACACATTGAGTTCATCGCCAGCCAGCAGCTGCCGTGGCGCTCGGGTCTTCCCGGCGGCGCGCGCGACGACTGTCAGGTCAAGATCCTCAGCATCGATCCGGAACGCGGCGACTGCTCGGTCCTCATTCGCTACCCCGCCGGATGGGAGCGCGGACCGGAGACATTAGCCGCGGCCGAAGAGATGTTCGTGCTTGACGGCGAGATCGATATCGATGGTCGCCGGTACGGACCGCATTGCTTCGGATTTCTTCCCGCCGGGTTTCGCCGCGGGACGGCAAGGAGCGAGCGCGGCGCGGTGGCGCTGACTTTCTTTTCCGCCTTGCCGGCGGTGGCGCGGCCTTCGTCAGCGCCGGTTTCCGAGGCCGCCACCTTCATCGATGCGGTCCAAATGGCGTGGGACACCTCCGACATCGATCCGGGCCTCGCGTTCATGGGCATCCGGCGCAAGACCCTTAGGGTCGACCCGGCCACCGGCCAGCGCTGCACCTTCCTGATCGCGACGGCGCCGCACAACCACCCGAAAGACTGGAAGTGCGCGACCCTTACCCACCCCTGCGTCGAGGAGTGCTTCATGTTGGCGGGCGACCTGACTGGGCCGCAGGGGGTCATCGGCGTCGGCGGTTACTTCTGGCGACCGGCCGGCATTCCGCACGGTCCGTTCGGGTCGCTCAACGGTTCGCTGTCGCTGATCCGGTTCGTATACGGCAAACACATCAATGTGTGGGGTAACGAAGAGATTTCCTACACGTTTTCGCCGCCGCACCGCCCGATCTTGCCACCAGAACTGGCGACGCTCGGTGTGTCACCCTACCTCGGCGGTTTGCCCTACTAGACGTGGCCCGTCCCCATATCGAGTTCGTTCAGTCGCAGGTCTTGCCCTGGCGTCGCGGCCTCCCGGGCACGGACGGGCGCGACGGCATCGAAGCCCTGGGTTGCACGGCCTACCGTGGGGCGCTGCCCTACTAGGGTGTCGGGAGGACGTACCGGCGCTACTGCCCCGTCTTTGCTTGCGCCGCTGCCGCGGCGCGCCGCTTGCGGAACTCTTCCAGTTCATGGCGCAGCGCCGCGATCGCTTCGCCGCTGGTTCGATCGGCCGGGCGATGCCCCAACCAGTAAGGATCTTGGCCAGGTCGAACACGTCGTCCTGGCCGTAGCCGCCGTTGACGCCAAGGGTATGCAACTCGAGAATTTCGCGCGCCAGGTTCTTATTCAAGCCGACGCCGCGGCGAACCCCGGCCATGCTGTTGGGCCCGAACGAGACCGCGTTGTCGAGATAGGCCAGCATCACCGGATGTTTGGTCGACGCCAGCAACATGTCGGCGAAACTTCCGGTAACGCGCGGCCTAAGGGCCTCGCGCTCGAACGCGCCAGCCGAAGCGATGATCTGGAAGCGTTTGCTCGAAACGGTGAAATGATTGCCCCAGAACTGAACAAGCCGCTCGACGAAAGGCGCATCGCTGTCGATGGCGGCGGCGGTGCGCCGGCCGGCCTCCTTGCGCAGATGTGCCACCGCATCCCGGCGTAGAAACGCGGTATAGGGCTCGACTCCCTCGCCCAACTTTCGCAGGGTTTGCGTCGTCAGCTGCGCCGCTTCGGGCAGGTCCCGCAGCGACTTGGGCTGCTTGGGATCATCGAGTTGTGCCGCCCGCCAGCCGCGCGGGTCGCCGGCAATGGCCCTCAATTCGCCCGGCAGTGGACCAAAGCCAAACCGGGTCGAGGCGATGAAGGCCTGCTCGAGCGCTATGTCAAATCCATTCACCCTGGAATGTCAGGGTACTCCTGTCTGTTCACGCTGCAAGCGTGTCCGATCCGTCGCAGCTCAGGCGATGGTCCGGCTCTTTGCCGCTTGGATGGCCTGCCAGACGCGCTGGGGTGAGGCTGGCATTTCGATATGGGTCACCCCAAGCGGAGCGAGAGCATCGAGCACGGCGTTAATGACCGCACCGGTGGCGCCTGTCGTGCCCGATTCGCCGGCACCCTTCATCCCCAAGGGGTTGGTCTTGCAGGGGATGACATTGGTCTCGATCTGGATCGACGGCAGAATGTCGGCGCGGGGCATGCAGTAGTCCATGAACGAGCCGGTGACGAGCTGGCCGGATTCCCGGTCATAGACGGTCTCCTCGCAAAGAGCCTGACCGACGCCCTGAGCGATGCCGCCGTGGACTTGGCCGTGGACGATCATAGGGTTCAGGACATTGCCGAAATCATCCACGACCGAGTAACGATCGATGTGCACCCCTCCGGTATCCGGATCGATCTCGACCTCGCAGACATGGCAGCCATTGGGGAAGGTGGCGCCGGGCGTAAAGGCGGCGTCCTCCACCAGCCCAGGGCCGACACCGGGCGGCAATTTTTCGGGATCGCTGGCGGCGCGGGCCACCTCGGCCAGCGACAGACGCCGGTCGGTACCGGCGATCGTGAAGTAGCCCTCGCGGAACTCGATATCGGCGTCCGCCGCCTCGAGCAAGTGGGCAGCGATCTTTGTCCCTTTGGCGATGATCTTCTGGGCGCTTTCTGCGACGGCGCCGCCGGCCGAGTAGCCCGACTTGGAGCCCCCCGTTCCGCCCCCGGTAGGGAGCCGGTCCGAGTCCCCTTCAACCACCGTAACCAGGTCGAAGGCGACCCCGAGTCGCTCGGCCGCGACCTGGGCGAACGTCGTTTCGTGGCCTTGGCCCTGGGCCAGCGCCCCGACGAGGACGGTCAGAGAGCCATCCCCGGCCACCTCGATGCGGCCGCTTTCGGCGGCGCCGCCGGGCGTCTGCTCGACATAGACCGACAGTCCGATGCCGCGCAACTTTCCCCTGGCCTGCGAGGCCGCCTTGCGGGCATCGATCCCGCTCCAGTCGCCAAGTTTCAGGCAATCGTCCAGGTTCTTGCCAAAATTTCCCGAGTCGTAGACAAGCCCGGTCGCACCGGTGAACGGCATCTGCTCTGGGCGGATCAGGTTGCGTCGCCGAATCTCAGCCGGACTCAATCGGAGTTTGCGCGCCGCCAGATCCACCAACCGTTCGATCACGTAGGACGCCTCGGGCCGACCGGCGCCCCGGTAGGCATCGGTAAACACCTTGTTGGTCAAGGCGATGTTGGCTTCGCCATAGACCGACGGCACGGTATAGACGCCGGGCAGCAGACGCATTGCTCCCGCCGACAAAATCATCGGACCGAAATTCGACGCGTAGGCGCCAATTGTTCCGATGTTGTCGACACGTACGCCAAGAAAGCGGCCATCGGCGTCGAGGGCGAGTTTTGCCCTAACCACAAGGTCACGGCCCTGAGTGTCGGACAGGAAGGCCTCGCTGCGATCCGAGTACCATTTGACCGGGCGTCCCAATCGCTTGGCCGCCCAAAGGACGAGTGGTTGCTCGGGATAGGGCATGCCCTTCATGCCAAAAGATCCGCCGATGTCGGGCGCGAGCACGCGGATTTTTCTTTCGGCAATCCCTAGCATCGCGGCGCATACGGTGCGGTTGCGATACACGCTCTGGGTATTGGTATGGAGGGTGAAACGATCGGTCTTCGGGTCGAATTCGCCGATCGCGCCGCGCGGCTCCATCGACGCCGCAACCAGGCGCTGATTGACATGGCGAAATTCGACCACGTGGGCCGCCTTGGCGAAGGCCTCGTCTGACTTGGCTTTGTCGCCCAGCGTAAAGAAAAACGCTTGGTTGTCCTTGGCGCCGAGGTCCGCGTAGATCACCGGCGCGGCTGCCGCCACCGCCGACTCGGTATCCGTCACCGACGCGAGCAGGTCGTAGTCGACGACGATTGCTTCGGCGGCGTCCTTTGCCTGATGGCGCGTTTCCGCGACGACGAAGGCTACCGGGTCGCCGACATGGCGGACATGGGTACGCGCCAAGACGTGGTGGGCGGGGAAAAGTCGCGGTGAGCCGTCACGACGGGTCAACTTGATCATCGAGTCGACCATGCACGGAAGCGGGCCGATCTCGCTGACATCGCCGCCCAGGTAGACCGCGAGGACGCCCGGCATCGCCCTTGCTGCCGCCGTGTCGACCGAAAGAATGCGGGCGTGGGCGTGGGGCGAGCGCAACACGTAGCCGTGAGCCTGGCCGGCGAGACTGATGTCGTCGATGTAGCGGCCGCGGCCGACAATCAACCGGTCATCTTCCTTGCGGCGAACCGACTGTCCAATACCAAACTCGCCCATTACCCGGACCCTTTCATCTCTATGAACGAAGAGTGGCCGCCCGAGCGGCGGCCACTCCGGCAGTCGCCGATGTTTGCTGTCTAGGCGGCCTTGGCCTGCTGGATGACCTGCCACACCCGTTCGGGCGTCGCCGGCATCTCGATATGGCTCACGCCGAGGGGGCGTAGTGCGTCGACGATAGCGTTGGTCACCGCGCCCAAGGCGCCGACCGTTCCCGCTTCGCCGGCGCCCTTGATGCCAAGGGGATTGGTCGTACACAGAACCTCGTTGAACGCGAGCTTGAAGGACGGGACGTTGTCGGCGCGCGGCATGGTGTAATCCATGAACGACCCCGTCAGCAGCTGGCCCGATTCGTTGTCGTAGATCGCGTGTTCCATCATCGCCTGTCCAATGCCCTGGACGATGCCGCCATGCACCTGTCCTTCGACCAGAAGTGGATTGATGATCTTGCCGAAGTCGTCGACCACGGTGTAGTTGACGACTTGGACGACGCCGGTATCGCGGTCGACCTCGACCTCGCATACGTGGCACCCATTTGGGTAGGTGCCTGAATCGACCGTCGATTGGCCCTTCGTGTCGAGACCGGGCTCCAACCCCTTGGGCAGATTGGCGGTAGTGCGAGCGGCTACGGCGATCTCTCCGATGGTCATCCGCCGGTCCGTCCCGACGATCCGAAACACGCCCTCGGCGAACTCGATATCGGCCTCCGCGGCCTCCAACATGTGAGCGGCGATCTTCTTCCCTTTTTCGATCACCTTGTCGGATGCCGACTTGATCGCTGCGGCGCCCAGCATCATCGACTTGGATCCACCCGTGCCGCCGCCAGTCTTGACGACGTCGGTGTCGCCCTGGAGCACCTTGATCCGATCGAACGGCAGTCCCAGAAGTTCCTCGAGAACCTGGGAGTACGACGTGGCATGGCCCTGTCCGTTCGTCAGCGTTCCGATCAACAGCGTGACGCTGCCGTCTTTCTCGAAGATCAATTCGACGTCTTCGTTGGGCGCGCCGGCCGCTGCCTCGACATAGCAGCCGAGGCCGATTCCCCGCAGCTTGCCGCGTTTCGACGCGCTGGCCTTTCGCCCGGCGGCGCCCGCCCAGTCGGCCAACCGAAGGGCGTCTTCCATGTTCTTCACGAAGTGCCCCGAGTCGTAGTTCGGCCCGAGCGGAGCCTTGTAGGGCATCTGCTCTTTCTTGATGAAATTGCGCCGGCGGATCTCTGCCGGGTCCAGGTTCAGATCGAGCGCCGCCTTGTCGACGAGACGTTCGACGATATGCGATGCCTCCGGCCGCCCGGCACCGCGATAGGCGTCAATGGGGACCGTGTTGGTGAACACGCCGATCACGTTCACATAGGCGGCCTTGATGTCATAGAGCCCGGTCAGCAGTCCGGTCCCCGCCATGGTCGGGATCATCGGCGCGAAAT
>SHVP01000078.1 GCA_009694165.1 Alphaproteobacteria bacterium | reverse complement strand
AGCGACTATGTCTTCGAGGAAAACATGGTAATCAATGTCGACATGCCGTTCAGCGAATGGGGATGGGGCTCGATGCACCTTGAGGACACGCTACTGGTCACCCGGAACGGCTTCGAGCCGCTCACCTCGATGCAGAATGACCTGGTGGTGGGGCCCGCGTAGCCGGCGCGATGTTCATGGTCCAATTGGAAACGGCCGCCCTAGGGCGGCCGTTTCGTTAGCTAAACCGTATCGGCCTCAGGCGGGCTTGACGGCGCCCCAGAACACACCCTTGCCGATGCCGCCCTGATTCGAAATGTGCGGCCCCTCCTTGGGTCGATCATGCAGGCTGTACCCCCCTTGGTGATCGCGATCGCGCCACTTTTCCCACACGTTCGCCGGTGGGAAGCCAGCCTGACTCATCAATTCCTGCGAGGTCATCGACGTCCACTGCGCCCAGAAGGGCTCGGCGTTGTAATGGCAATCCCAATCGAGCATGAACTGGTCGTGCAAGTCATTGTGGTGCTGGTGCGGAATATCCGAGTTGATCGACATGCCGCCCGGCTTCAGAATTCGGTAGACCTCTTTCATGATGTTGCTCGAACCCGAGTGCGACGTCTCATGGAAGACGCCCGACGACGCTACGATGTCGAAATAGTTGTCGGGAAAATCGGTGTGTTCGGCGCTCTGCTGGCTGAAATGCACCGCGTGACCGAATGCTTCGGCCCGCGCATGGGCGTAGCGCATCATCGCTGACCCGACATCGATGCCGGAGACCTCGGCGTCCGGGAAAGCCGTCTTCCACGGCAGGGTCGACGCGCCCACCGCGCAACCGAAATCAAGAATCCGCTTCGGCTTAAAATTGGGGAACACCGCCTTGCAGACTTCTACAAGCGCGCGGCCGGTGTTGTCGTTGAACGGACCGGACAGGCCCTTTGAATAGTAATAGGCGCCCCGGTCGTAGAGAGCGCCGGCGAAGACGTCGTCGGCACTCAGATCGGTACCATAGCTGCCAGGGGCCGCATGGATATCGACGTCGGACAAGTAGGCCGGCACTTTGAACTGCGGGTCGATCCGCAACGTGCCCTTGGCCTTGCGGTGCAGCTGGGCGGCGGTACGGTCGAGCTCCGGCAACTGCCGTTCGATGCACTCCCCCATGTTGTACCAAAGCATTTCCTGGAGGGTGCGGGCGATCGCACTCCACATCTGCGTGTAAGGCTGCCGCATCATCAGGTGCCGCATCTCGTACTTGTCCTTAGGAGTTCGCCCTTTCTCGCGCACGAACCTCGGCTTCGCCTGTTTGTCGAAAACAACCTCGTCGCCTGGATAGACGTTGTAAGTCATGAATAACTTGATGCCGAGGGTGGCGTTCTGACGCGCGAGTTCATCGTGCGTCGCCAGCGGCATCATTTGATGCGGGTAAGGCTCAGTTATGCGAACGACCATGGCGATCTCTCCGTCTGTCAGGTCCGTCGGGCGACGGGCGCTATCTTAGCCGGATCAGTGGCGGCACCGCCACCCGGGGATTGCCCGATCGCCCGCCGAATTCTCGGCCAAGCGCCGGCCGAACGGCCAGTCCCGGCCCGCCGGCTGCCCCGAGTCCGCGACCTGTCGGACCCCGAAGCCGCTCAAAGATCGATCGGGCGGCGGCGAGGCCCCGCGTCAAAAGTGGGTGATTGCCACGGATTTCGCCACTAGCCTTACGGCAGCCGGACGGGACAGACCATGACCACCGACGATCGAGCCGAAATCACCCGCATGATTCGCGCCAACTTCGCGGCCTTTGCCGCCCACAGCATCGATGGGATGCGTGTGATGGATCACCCCGACGGCACCATATGGGACATGTTCGAACCGGAATTGTTCATCGGTGCTGAAGGGCGCGCGCGTTTCCGCAAGAACGATGTCGGCCAATCGATGCGTCGCGGCAAACTCACGATCAATGTCGAGGATCCCGTGCTGGTGGATGTCTGGGACGACACCGCACTGGCGCGGTACTACCTGATTTTCTCCTATGAACCGCCGAACGCCATGGCGAACCGCATTCGCATCACCGACGTGTTTCAGCGAGCCGCTGGCTGCGCCGACATCACCATGAAGGAACCATCCCGAACGGCGTCCCGCCGACCACCGAACCTTCACCAAGCGCTAGACACTCAGGAGCGCTATTCACCAAGGAGGATTCCATGCCTGCCTACGCCGTCGGCCATGTGGCCGTGACCAAACCGGAAGGGATGAAACAATATCGCGAGAGCATGCCGGCGCTGCTGGCGAAATATGGTGCACGAATGGTCATCAACGATCGCAACCCGACGACCGTCGAGGGCCCGCCGCGGGCTGGCAGCGTCGTCGTGATCGAGTTTTCCGACCTTGCCAAGGCGCGCGCGTTCTATGCGGATCCCGACTATGCGGCGGCGAAGGCGTCGCGTACCGGGGCTGGCGAAATCCACCTGGTCATCTGCGAGGGGTTCGTCGGGCACTAGGCCCGCCGGATCGACGCGTCAGTAGTTGGTTTCGCTGTCGCGATAGGAGCGCACGTAGTCGCGGTAGGCTGGCGGCAGGATGGGCCGGTAGGGTACGTCGAAGCGTGGCGGGTCCGGTGCGTCGGCCAGTGTGGCCGTATACTTGCCCCCGACCCCCCGGACCAGACGCAGGCAGCCGGTCAGGGTGGCGAAGGGTCCGTGCTCAATGCCGGGTGGGCGCCAGAAATAGGAGCCAGGCCGCATGGTGCCATGGGGGCCGACGAGCTCGCCGGTGAGCGCGTACTCCTCCTCCACGCACGGGTGAATTTCGGTTTGCGTCATCGCCCAGCCGCCGCGGATGGCGACCAACCAGGTGATCTCGTTGGTCACTGGGTCGGTCTTCAGGCGCTTATGCAGCGGCCCCGAGGTCTTGATGCCGGGGAATAGTTTCTCTCGCGCCTTTTCATCTCCGGCCATGCGCCGGGTGTCGAGAAAGCGGACCAGACGCTCCGGCCGGTAGAGCCCGTCTGCCGGCGTGCCGTCATGGGACACGGGCTCCGCCGAAAAGAAGGTCAGAACCACCGCGCCGCTCGGCACGAAGACCGAGTGACGGACGAATCCAGCGGGAAAAAACCCATAGCACTGGCGACCATGGACTTGGCCGTTTATTTCGATGGCACCATCGAGAACGAGAAACTCCTCGTCGGCAGCAAGGTGCTCGGCAGCGTTGCGCGCAAAGCCGGCCGGATACCGGATGATGACGCTGGTGGCGCCGTTCGTTTCGTCGAGCGAGAGAATGCGTGTCTCCACCTCCGGGCGCGCGCCACCGGCGAGACCGCGCTGCCAGGGCACGACCTGGGCTGGAATAAACTCGAGGTGAGGACGGGCCACGGCAACTCTTCAATAGTTGGTCTCGCGGTCACCATAGCCCTCGACATAGCGGCGATAGGCTGGCGGCAGCACCGGCCGGTAGGGCGCATCCCACGCGAACGGCTCGGGCGTATCTTCGAGGACGGTCGTGTAGCGCCCGCCGATACCACGAACCAAGTGAATGGTGCCGGTGGCGCTACCGAACGGCCCGTGCTGGATTCCGGCCGGCCGCCAAAAATAGGCGCCCGGCCGCATGTTGCCGAGCGGGCCCACCTGATCGCCGGATAGGGAGAACTCCTCTTCGATGACGGGGTGGGTCTCCTTCTGCGTCATGACCGAGCCGCCGCGAATTAAGACAAGCCACGTTACCTCGCCCGTGACCGGGTCGGTCTTCAGGCGTTTGTGCAGGGAGCCGCTGGTCTTGATGCCGGGAAACATCTCCGCGCGCCCTCTCTCGCTGCCCTGCATACGCTTGGTATCGATGAAGCGCACCAGGCGGTCGGGCCAGCGCATGCCGAAAAAGGGTAGGCCTCGAATAGCCTTGGGCTCCGCGGAAAAATATGCGAGCACGACAGCGCCACCGCCACAATATGACGAATGGCGGACGAATCCGGCCGGATGATGGCCGTAGCAATGACGGTCGTAGACTTGTCCGTTGATCTCGATCGCCCCGTCGAGCACGAAAAATTCCTCGTCGGCGGTCAGGTGCTCTGGTTGCGGTCGCGCCCAACCGGCGGGATAGCGCAACATCAAGGTCGAGCTGCCATTTCCCTCGTCGAGGGACAGGATGCGCATGTCGATTTCAGGCCGCGCGCCGCCATAGAGACCGCGCTGCCAAGGCAACAATTGGGCTTGGATGAACTCTATGTGGGGTCGTGCCATCGTAAACGCCGCCTGCTGCCGCCGCTGCCGATTTGACCGGGCGTCGACGCGCGAACGCGGCGGGCCCTAGTCGGCCGGTCTAGCGGGTCGCCCCATACAGCAGCCACTGCCCTCCGCCGGTCAGCCCCGGCCCGCCACCGAAGTGCTTGGGCGCGTAGGCGATGAACGTCTTTTCCTTGGCGAAACCCGCCTTCTCGGCCGGCTTCATCAGGTCCATGTCGTGCAGCGTGCCCCAGAACGGCTCGGCGTTGTAGTGGGTCGCCCAGTCATGCATGAAGGCGTCGAACGCGGGAATCTCGGCGTTGCGAACCGGCGCCTCGGCATGCACGACCAAGCCGCCCGGCGCCAGCAAGCGATGGCATTCCTTCATGATGTTGTAGATCGCGCGGAACGACGTTTCATGCAGCAGGATGTGGGAGACGATCAGGTCGAACGAGCCTGCTGGAAAATCGGTGCGCTCGGCGTTCTGTTGCGAGAAGTGGACGACCTTGCCCATCGACTCGGCGCGGCCATGGGCGTAGCGCAAGACCGGTGCGGCGACGTCGATGGCATGGAGTTCGGCGCCGGGAAATGCATCGGCGTAGGGGGTTGTGCAATGCCCGACGGTGCATCCCATATCGAGGATGCGGGTTGGCCGGAAACCGGGTCTCGTTTTCTTCACCCAGTTTGAGACGGCCACGCCCATGTCTTCGTTGTAGGCGCCCATCGCGCCCATCGCGAAGTGATAGACGCCCGGGTCGTAGAGCGCACCCGAGCTTACGTCGTCCGCGCACCGCTCGGAGTGGTAGCCACCGGGCAGGCAGTGAATGTCAACCGCCGTGTGGTAGCGCGGGATCGACAACGTCGGATCGAGGCGCAGCGTCCCTTTGGCCTTGGCGTGAAGGCGCCGGGCGCGGTCAATGAGATCGGGCAACTGACGGGAAACAACATCCTGGTTGTAGTCCTGCCGAATTTCCTGGTAGAGGCGCGACAATGAACCGAACATGCGCCAATAGTCGTCGGTGCGCATCGCGTGATGAACCTCATGGCGGTCCTTGGGGCTGCGGCCATGGCGCTTACGAAATGCGGGTTCGATTTTGCGCTCATACACCGCGCGATTGCCGGGGCCGATCTCCCTGGTAACGTGCTCCTTGAGGGTGAAGACGAATCCGAGGCGTGCGCCCTCGTCGTGCGAGGTTGTCGGCATCATCGCGTGCGAACCGGGTTGCGGCATCGGATTCTCCCTTGCAGTGCGCGGCAGCGCGCCGAGCAGCTAGTATAGCGACCAATTCAGCCGGTACTCCACCTAGGACCTCTTAGGGCGGCCTAGCTCCGCTGGAAGACCTCGAGGAATTGCCCGTCCGGGTCGGTGGCGAACAGGACGCGGGCGGGCACCGGCGTCCCGGTCAGGTCGCCGATGTTGCGCCCATCCCAAGGCCCGCGCAGGATTTGACCGCCCTGGGCCTTAATGACCGCCGCGCAACGATCGAGGTCGGTCGTTTCGATGACCAGGGCGGCATTGCCGATGCGAAGCCGATGGTCGGGTCGCGCCTCGAGCGGGGGTTTTTTGATCTCGATCAGGCCGATCATACCGATCTGCGCGTCCCAGCCGCGGAGGATGACAAAGCGCATGTCGCCCCCCGAGCCAGGGTCCCCGACCGGAAAGCCCTCGATCAACTGAACGGTCATGCTCCGCTCAAACCAGAGCGACATTGCGAACGCCTCGCAGTAGAAGCGTTGCGCGCGAGCGAGATCGCTTACGAAAACTGTGGCGCGGCGGAGCGCGCTCAGATGCGGTCGATCGGCCCTGACGAACCTCCCCTTTTTGGCAGTGGGCCTCTTTCCAACGATACCAATGCCGTCAGCCTGTGCGCTCGAACACCTCGAGATACTGTTCGTCGGGATCGGCGGCAAGCAGGGTCCGCGCGGCGATACGCTCGGCCTTGAGACTGCCGAAGTTGCTACCTTCGCGCAGGTCGCGCAGCAGCGCGCCCCCATGGCTAAGGATCGCCTCGCGCGTACGCTCGATGTCGCTGGTCTCGAAGATGAGGGCTGCGCTGCCCTGGCGTAGTCGATGATCCTGCCGGCGGGCCAGCGGCGGATCGGTTATTTCGATCACGCCGAGCATACCAATCTGCGGGTCATGGCCGCGGAGGATGACGAAACGCATGCCGCCGCCGCGGCCGGGCTCGCCGACCGGGAAACCCTCGGGAAGGGCGCCGGGCGGCCGTTCGAACCACGGCGTCAATCCGAACGCCGCGCCATAGAAAGCGATGGCGCGATCGATGTCGGATACGAAGATAGTCGCGCGCCGCAGCGCGCTCAGATGCGGTCGGGCGTCGCCGATGGCATCCCTCCCCTTTGCATCGGACCCACTTGCGCTATTCTGCCGCCAAAGGGCGGCCGGCGACCACGTCAATCGTGACGGCGCATAGCCGCCCGCCATTGGGAAGACCATCATGAAACGCCTGAAGAACAAGGTCGCGTTGGTAACCGGAGCGTCGGCGGGGATCGGGCGCGGCATCGCGTTGGGCTATGCCGCCGAGGGCGCCGACATCATTCTCAATTACCCAGACAAATCCGAGGCGAAGAACGCCGGCCAGGTGGCCGCGATGATCCGAAAGCTCGGGCGCCGGGTACTGCCGATCATGGCCGACGTGAGCCAGGCCCGTCAGGTCAAGGAGATGGTCGGCAAGGCGATCAAATCGTTCGGTCGTATCGACATCCTGGTCAACAACGCGGGCATCGTGTCGACCGCTCCGGTCGAGCGAATGTCGGAGAAGACGTGGGACGACATGATCAACGTCAACCTGAAGAGCGTTTTCCTGTGCACTCATTACGTGCTGCCGCATATGTACGCGCGTAACTACGGCAAGATCGTCAACAATGCCTCGCAACTCGCCTATCTCGGCAACAACAACTTGTCGCACTACTGCGCCGCCAAGGCGGGGGTAATCGCCTTTACACGGTCGCTCGCCCGCGAGATCGGCAAGCGCAACATCTCGGCCAACTGCGTCGCCCCCGGCGCAACGGTAACCCGGATCCTCGACAAGGTGCCGCAGGACCACATCGACCACATCCTGACGACGATCCCAAAGGGCCGGCTCGGCACCGTCGAAGACATGGTGCCCGCCTTCATCTTCATGGCAAGCGACGAGTCGCAATTCTTCGTCGGGCAAACCATCAGCCCAAACGGCGGCGACTGCATGCTGTGACGGTTTAGCCCTTCTCACCGGCGGGTTGGCCTTTTTTGACCAAGCCCTTTTCGACCAGCTGGTCCATCAAGCGCTGCATCCCGTTGAACGCCCGACAAAGGCTGTCCGCAAGCCGGCGAATGCCCGCCGGAACGAATCTGGGTCCGGCACGTTTTGGGTGGAACGCTCGGTGTCGACCACTGCGTTGCTCCCGTAGACCTTTAACGATCGTGCCGCCGGCCGCTCCCCAAGGAGACCGATCAGGCCCCTAGGCGCACGCCCGGCGCATTTCGTCGCCCATTCCGCGGACTCTATGGTTCGGTCGCCGGCTCCAGCCCGAGCCTATTTGAACGCGCCGAACAGGTAGTGGCGTCGCGCGCCACGCGGCGAACCCATTACTTTGTCCGCGGTCACGGCGGCGCTGACCTGGGCCGCCGTAGACGGTGCATAGCCGCGATCCTCGAAAATCTTGCCCGGAGCGAATCCGGCTTCAGCCGCATGCTGCGGCAAGTTCATCGTGTGGATGGTCGTCCAGAACGGTTCGTTGTTGTTGCGACAATCCCAGTCACGCACCCATTGCTGATAGGTATCAGCCATACGGTAGGGCGGCTGTTCCGAATGCACCATGAGCCCGCCGGGCGCCAGCAAGCGATGGCATTCGGCGATGAGGTTGAGCACGGCTGGCCGCGACATCTCGTGCAACATCGCTCCCGACACGATCAGGTCGAAATAGCCGTCGGGGAAGTTGGTATGCTCGGCATTCTGCTGGGAGAAATGCACCGCCCGTCCGAGGCTTTCCGCCCTGGCGTGGCCGTAGCGCAGGCACGACGCCGCCACGTCGATGGCATGAATCTCGGCATCGGGATAGACGTCGGTCAGCGGCACCGTGCCGTTGCCGGCGGTGCAGCCCATGTCGAGAATGCGTCGCGGCTTGAGGTCGGAGAACTTCTCCTTGATGTAGAGCACGACGCCGCGGCCGATGCCGTCCATCAACGGCCCGAAATTGCCGTCGACGTAAATGTAGGCGCCGCGGTCGTAAAGCGCGCCGGCGGTCACGTCGTCACGGACGCGCTCCTCGGCGTAGCCACCCGGCATGGCGTGGTGATGGTTCTCCAGGACGTAGGCCGGTACCGCCAGACTCGGATCGAGCGACAACGAGCCGATGGTCTTGCCTCGGCGGATCGCCTGCGCCTTGTCGATCATGGTCGGCAACTGGCGCTCGATCGAATCTAGCACCGAATCCCAGAGCATTTCCTGGCTCGCGCGCTGTAGCTCGCTCGATAGCTGGTAGTAGGGCTCACGATCCATGGCGCGGCGGATTTCGTGAAAATTGTCGGGCTCGCGTCCATGCCTGCGGACGAATGCCGGTAGCACGCGACGCTCGTAGACATCCTTGTTGCCGGGCGAAACGTCGTTCCGCACATAGTGGGCGAGCGAGAAAACGAAATGCTGCCGCGCGGCCTCGTCGTGCGCCGGCAAGGGCAGCACCGCATGCGGGGTTTGGCGATCAGGCATTGGGGCCTCCCGTGGTCAACCAACTCATTATAAGGGCTGGAGGTAAAGACGTGGCGCCCAAACTGCTATGATTGGGGCCAAGCCTTAGCCTATCTGTGCCGGCCATGAAGCTTCGCTTTACGTTCAATCCCAACTACATCCATAAGGTCCTGGTCGTCGCCCACGAAGCTGGGTTGGCCGACCAGATTCGCTACGTGCTGACCGGCCCCTTCGATGCGGCCAGCGACCTCGGCCACGATAACCCGCTCGGCAAGGTGCCGACCCTGGTCTTAGACGACGGCGAGGCTATTTTCGGCGGGCCAATCATCTGCGAGTATCTCGATTGGCTGAACCCGGGTCGCAAGCTGTTTCCGCCGGCCGGACCGGCCAGATTTCGCACCCTCACCCAGATGATGATCGGCGAGGGCATCTTCGATGCCTTGGTGCTGCTCGACATCGAAGGGTGGCGGCCCGGGCCGGAGCGTCGCGCCGACTATGCCGCGCGGCAATGGGACAAAGTGGTGCGCAGCCTCGACAAATTGGAACGGGATGCCGCCGGGTTCGCCCCCGACCTCGACGTCGGACAGATTTGTATAGCCGGCGGCCTGTCGCGCGTTGACTATCGTCTCAAGCCGTTGGCCGAGGCGCACGCCACAATCAGCGCCGACTTTGCCTGGCGGGCGACGCGGCCGACCCTCGCCGCCTGGTATGATGCGCTGATTGAGCGGCCGTCGTTCCGGTTCACCGTCGACAAATCCGGGACGCCGCGGCCGCCATCGTCGTAGCGGGTTCCGGCTGCCGCCGACCGTCCACCGAACAAAGGAGGGAACCATGCCCACCGTCGCCGTCGATAAGGCACAGATCTATTACGAGCTGCACGGCGACGGCCCGACGGTCGTCATGGCCCATGGCGGCAGCGGCAACACATTGGCCTGGTACCAGCAGTTGCCCGACTTCACCAAGCAGTATCGCGTGCTCCTCTTCGACCACCGCGGCTGGCACCGCTCCCCCTGCAAGCCCAGCGATGTTCACCCTAAATATTTCGCCCCCGATCTCTTGGCCGTGCTTGATCACGCGAAGATCGACAAGGTCGCGATCTGCGGCCACCAGATCGGCGGCTGGACGGCCCTGGCCGCCGCCAACCAGGCCCCCGACCGGGTCTGGGCCACCGCGCTTTCGGCGAGCGCGGGCGGCGTCGTGCCGCCCGGCATCGCCAAAGCCTTCCAAGTTGGACCGGGTCAGGCGGTCGGCACGGCGGCGATCCGGCCCGCGAGCGTGGCGCCGTCGTTCCCGCGCAACAATCCGGAAAAGATGGTGCTGTTCGACCAGATCGCGCGGCTCAACCAGGATCTGCGCGAGCCGATGAAGCTCCTGATCGATCCGTCGGTCACGGTCAAACCGGAGTCGCTCAAGGGTTACCGAACGCCGACGCTGGTGATGGCGGGCCAGGAAAGTCAGATCATCCCGCCCGAGGCGTTACGCGAGGCGACAGCCCTCATCCCTGGAGCCAGTTTCAAGGTGCTGCCCGGCGTCGGCCACTCGCCGCCCTGGGAGGCGCCGCAGCTCTACAACCGCCTGGTCATGGAGTTCTTCGCCCAGCACCTGCGGGCATGAGCGACGCGGCGCAGGGGCTGCGCCGGCGTCGCCACCGACCCCTGCGGGCCTGCGCGGGCCTCGCGTCACGCTTGCGCGAGCGTCCACGCATAGCCGTCGGGCGCGGTGAAGGAGAACGCGCGTTGGCCGAACTCATCGGCCGCGACCGCGGTCACCTCGCGGGCGCCCCCCGCCTTGACCGCGGCCCGCATCCGGTCGAGGTCGTTGACGCGATAGGTATAGAGCGAATAGCCCAGCTGGCCCGGCCGCGAGGCGGCGAACCACCGCTCCTCGCGCGGCGAGGTGGGCAGGCGGAACACCCGCAGCTTGCCCGACAATTGACGGTCGGGCGCAGGGTCGGAACGGACGTCGTCGAAGTCGGTTTCGAACAGCACTTCGCCCGGCTCAAGCGGCAGCATCAGAGCAGCGATGCCGTGCGCCTTGGCGACGACGCGCCGCTCGACCGAGCGCCTGAGGCCGAGCACTTGGTCGTAGAAGTCGAGCAACCCCGCATCATCGGGGCCGACGCAGATTCCGACCTGGGTGAACTGGCTGGCGCGCAACAGCGACTGATCGTTGTAGGCGCCGAAATGCGGCAGCTCATGGGCATAACGCTGCACCACCACGTGGCGGGCCAACGGTGTGAACGCCGCCATTTCCCGTTTGCTCGGAAAATCGCCGTGGAATGGATGAACGTCGTCGAGCGTCACGCCGACGAAATGAAAAATCAGATCGGTGCACCAGATGGCGTGGCCGCGCTCGCGCGCCGTCCGTACGTGATCGGCGAAGCGCAATACGTCGCGGGTCTTGGCGACGGTCCAACGATTGCCGGGCGTGCGCAGCGGCACCACACCAAGCCCCTCGCCCGCCGGCCGCGCCCATTCCATCAGCCGGATCAGCCCATGGTCGGCGCTCTGGTGCAGGAGCCGCTGCGAGCGCAGCGGCGAGGCA
>SHVP01000077.1 GCA_009694165.1 Alphaproteobacteria bacterium | reverse complement strand
AAGGCCGGCCGTATCCGTGGGGGGCGGCGGTCCCGAGGGCCGATCTCGCCCGTTACACCAGTGGCTGGAATTCAACGATCGCGGCCGGCAGTCTGGCGGCCGGCGCGACTCCGGAGGGGGTCTTGGACTTGGCCGGCAATGTCCACCAGTGGGTTTCGAGCCTGTATCGTCCGTACCGCTATCGGGCCGACGACGGGCGCGAGGACCTAGAGTCCGCGGCCGAGCGCGTAACCCGGGGCGGCGCCCATGACAGTTCGGCGGCGCAGCTCTCCTCGACATGGCGGGGCTGGGGAGTCTCGCGGGGTCCGCGTGCCGGCCATCACAACGTCGGGTTTCGTTGTGCCCGATCGGTAACGCCATGAGTGGGTTCCCGCTCACGGTTCTGCTCGGCGATCCGACGCTGCCCGACGCGACCAAGCCGGGTGGAGCGTTCAACCCCGAGGATCTCGACGCCCGGAAACGAATGCAAACCGCCCTCGGATCCTTGACCGGCTACACAGCGCGCTACCTCGATCGGCATGATCGTCTGTTGACCGATTTGCAGGAACGCCCGCCAGGCCTGGTCCTGAATTTTTGCGACACCGGTTTTCGTAACAACCCCGCGCATGAACTGCACATCGCGGCCCTGCTCGAATTTCTCGCCCTCCCCTATAGCGGGGCCGCGCCCTCGTGCATGGCCGTTTGCTTCGACAAAGCGCTGGTCTGCGCGGCCGCAGCCGAGATCGGCATCGCCGCACCCGAGGAGCAGTATTTCGCCTGTGCCGAGGACGCTTACGGCAGGTCGTTCGCCCTGCCCGCGTTGATCAAGCCCAATCAGGCCGACGGCAGCCTAGGCATTACCAAGGACGCGGTGGTCGGCAGTGCTGCTGCCGCAGACGCCTATCTGCATTCATTGGCCGAGGTTCTGCCGGGTCGGGCGATTCTCGTCCAGGAGTACCTTGCGGGAACGGAATACGGCGTCGGCGTGATTGGCAATCCGACCCAGCAATTCGATGTATTGCCTGTGATCGAGGTCGACTATTCGAACCTCCCGGCTGGGCTGGCGCCCATCCTCGGCTACGAATCGAAGACCATTCCCGGTTCGCCCTATTGGACCGACATCCGGTATCGCCTCGCCGATCTCGCGGCCGACCGGCGACGCGAGCTCACTGACCAAGTGACGCGCCTTTTCATCCGTTTGGGCTGTCGCGATTACGCCCGCTTCGATTGGCGTTGCGATTCCACCGGCCAAATCAAGCTGCTCGAGGTCAATCCCAACCCCGCCTGGGCCTGGGACGGCAAGCTGGCGATGATGGCGGCGTTTGCCGATGTCTCCTATGCCGTCATGCTGCGGATGATCATCGAGACTGCTCGCCGTCGCCTCAGGCTCTAGTTCAGCATGTCGTTGGTCATCCTACATCGTCGGTATGGTCCTCCGCCGGAGACGGTCGAAGTGGTCGAGGCCGACCCGGGGCGGCTTGCCGCGGACGAGGTGATGATCGAGGTCCTGGCGGCGCCAATCGCGTTTCAAGATTTCTATCGGATCCGAGGGCTCGAGGGATTCCGCCGTCCGCTACCCGACGTTCCGGGCAATCGAGGCGTCGGCCA
The DNA here is from genome assembly GCA_009694165.1 of Alphaproteobacteria bacterium. The sequence goes on along the minus strand of SHVP01000077.1, from coordinate 9,930 downwards.
GGTCGTTGCGCTTGGTGGCGCGGTCGACCGGCTTCGCGTCGGCGAGCGCGTCTATCTGCCGTTCTACAACAACGGTTGCTGGCGCGAGCACATGCGGGCGAAAGCCGATGGGTTGTTTCGTGCTCCCGATGGGGTCGATCCGCTCCAGCTGGCGACGTAGTGATGCATCGGCTCGTCGCGACTGCGAGTGAAGTCGCGTTTGCGATAGGGAATGGCCTCGATGATGGCCGGAACCGGGGTCCGTTCGGCGTCAGCCGTTAGCCATAGGCGGGAGGCTAGGCGTTGGCCACTCGGCAGCAGGATCCACACATTCTCGATGACCCGCACCGGACGCGGAAAACGCTCAATGACGGTGGACATTCGCTAGGTCAATGGCCGTGGACCCGCCAGGGCGCCGGGTCGACCTTTCGCCGCGTCCGGCGGCGACGCGCCAACTGTTGCGTTGACCAAAAGGCGAGGGCCAGCTGTTCGCGCGCGGCCAGACCTGCTTCGAGCTCCCAGCAATTGACGATCGCCAAACGAAAACCGCCGGGTGGCATCGAGTGCTCTTCGGGCGCCTTGTCCGGATGGAAGGTCACCTGAACGCTGGAGATCGCCCGCACGGTCAGCAGGTCGTCGATCAGGACACTATCGGGTACCCGATAACGGATACCGTGGGCGCCAAAAAGGACCACCGAATAGCCGGTTCGCCGGCGGTCGTCGACATAGGGCCATTCTTGTGTGCGGTAGAGCGCAACGACGCTCTCCACCCACGGCCGTCCGCCGTAGAGGTCCGGCCATTGGTCGCTGAACCGCAGGTGAATTTCGATGATTCTCTTGCCGATCGTCTCGAAGTTCGCCATCCCCGAATAGCCGGCCAGATTCTTGATTAGCCAGTTGCCGCAATAGGACTCGATGTCGGGCCGCGCCTCGGCCAATACCGTCCAATAGTCGAACATGCCGTTGCCGATCGACTTGCCGATGACGTGACGCCACCACACCGGTCGCCCGCCGAGAATGGCCACATCAGAGGAGACGTGCTCGCCCTCGAGGACCTGCATCCACATGTGTCCGGGCGTGTGGGCGCGCGCGTACTCAGCGGCAGAGTGCAGGACTTGGGAGCCCGCCCCCATCCCGCGCATGTTGAAGATGGGCTTGCTGAAGACCGGGTAGCCCGGGGGCGTGACGCCATGGGGGGCACCGAGCAGACCCTGGAACTCGCATACCAGAAGTTTGTTGTAGACCCACCGATGCTTTGGATACATCTCGTAGGAATCGGGGTCTTCGGTGGGGATAGACAGTTCATCGGGGCACGGTACGCCCGAGAAGTACTGCATCCGCCAGGGGTCGCGTTCGACGATGGGCACGACATCAACCGTAGTATCGAGCGTCGCGATCCTAGGATCGGGGTCGGACCTTGTCACGGGCTCTCTACGGCACGGTCACGTTTGCGGACTTTGCCCGAACCGGAATCCTGGCGGTTGGCGCCCTCTGGCTTTGGGCTACCGGCTCGATGCCTTTCGGCTAGCGATAGATTCCATAAACGAATCGATAGGTACCGACGAGCGGAGCATCGTCAACGCCGCGCGCGCGGAGCCGTTCCGATGACAGGGCGCCCAGCGCAGCGCTCGCCGCCGCCTGGGCATCGGCGCCCTCGATAACGACAAGCTATTCGAGGCGATCGGCCTTGGCCAGCCGCCCTCCCAGGGCGCGGGCCTGATCCCCCGTCGCGTTGGCCGCATCGAGCATGTTCTCGCCGAGACAGGCACCGATCAGTCCCGGTTGTTTGACCAGGTCGGCCAAGGTGGAGCGCAGCCAATCGCGCAGCTTGATCTGCGCGCCCGTTTCGGGGGGCAGGCGTACGGTCGCTACCGCACCGCCGATACCGTGCATGAGATCGATCGTCAGCCTCGTCGTCAGTCGGTGAAACTTGTCGAGGCGCTTGATAACCCTGTTGCTCCAGTCGCTCTGATGGCCGACCCTCTTCAGGTACTCCGGCGACCCCAATGTGCGCCAACTCTCGGTCTCATAGGTGGCGCAATAGCGAATAGACGCGCTGACTGCCTCGTAACGTCGGGCCCGGAAGAACCCCGGTGTCGCGAGGGCTCGTTCGTCGAGATGCTCGCGGTTGAACCACTCGTTGTGCTCGCTATCGAATTCGGCTGCGACCTCGGTAAACGAGACGAGCATTCCCTTGTCTTCTGCCATCCTCAGCGCTCGAGCGAAACAAGTTCGTAATAGGTCATCATGTAGCCGCCGACCCTTCCTTTCAAAAGAGTGTAGTCGCCATTGGCGGTCACCCATACGTCGTACGGTGGGTGTTCCTGCGGCAGTTGCCCGGCCGTACCGACCACACGAAAGTGCAGGGCGTCGAACGTTCCGGCCTTGACCGCTACGGTTTCACGACCGACGAATTCAAGGCCGATTGAAAGCTGAAAAATCATCGGCCCGGTGGCGCCGCGATGATCGGGCGACGAGATAATGGCCCGAATCGTCTGAGCTCCGGCACCGCGCGTAAGGTCGTAGCAATTCATCAGCCAGCCATCTGAGGCGATCGCATGGTTACCGAACGCGCGCAGGGGAGCCGCAAGCGCAGTGTGCTGGGTGAGGCGACCTTCGGCGCGAGTGAAGGTTTCGCACTCCGCCAAATCGGGGGCGAAGCGGAACCATCCGCTGCCCGTGAAGGCGCCGCCGACCGTCAGGCGAACCGAGCTATCCATCGGGTACCAGTTCTTGTCGACCGTCATCGAAACATCGCGCAACACGCTGGGAGCATCGTCGATTTCAGCATGCGCCGTCAGCGTGCGCGAGCCATCATCATGATGAGTGAGGGTGAAAACCTCGCGGCCGCGCTCCTTGCCCATGCGATCGGGTTTTTCGCTGAGATACTGGATACGGCCGATCAGAGTACGGTGGGTCATTGATGGCTCCTCAACAAGTGAACGTTGGCAGAAATCGGACCCGCAGCTAGTCCGCGGTTGCTGCTCGGGGCATGGCGGGATGGGCCAGCGCCTCCTGGAACCGGGCCGCATCGACGTTGCCACCGGATGCGATGATGATCGTCGTCTTGTTACGACCGTCGAAACGACGGGCGAGAAGCGCGGCCAGTCCGGCCGCGCCGCTCGGTTCGAGAACGATTTTTAGATGTTCGAAGGCGACCAACATGGCCGTCATCGCATCGTCGTCGGTGACGGACAGTCCAGCGCGGACCAGGCGACGGTTGATCGCAAAGGTGATCTCGCCCGGTTGCGGCACCAACAGCGCATCGCAGATCGTTCGTCCGCCAGCCACGTTGGCGACGCGCTCTCCGGCCGCCAGCGAGCGCGCGGTGTCGTCGAAGCTGGCGGGTTCAACCGTATAGAGGGCCGTGCCGGGCAGACGTCGTTCGAGTGCCAAACCGATCCCCGCCGTAAGCCCGCCACCACTGCAGGGAACCAACACTGCGGCGGGAGTGGCCTGCAACGCCTCGGCTTGCGCGGAAATTTCCAGCCCTATCGTGCCCTGGCCGGCGATGACGTATCGGTCATCAAAGGGGCGGACCAGCGTCAAACCGCGCGATCCCGCCAGGTGCTCTGTTCGCTGCTCCATACTCTGGCGGTCGCCGTCATGGAGAATAATCTCGGCGCCGAGTGCCCGGCAGCGCTCCACTTTGATGCGTGGCGCCGTCGTTGGCATTACGATCAGGGCGCTGGTCCCGCACATTGCCGCGGCCGCAGCCACGCCTTGCGCATGGTTTCCCGAGGAGAAACAGATGACTCCGCGCGCGCGTTCGTCGGCGGTCATTCGGCTCACCCGGTTGAACGCGCCGCGGAACTTGAAGGACCCCGTTCGCTGGAGGACTTCGGCCTTGACGAGAACACGGCCGCCCACCAACTCGTTGAGCAAGGGCGCTTCGAGCAGCGGCGTGAGGACGCTCACCGGGCGTAAGAGGACGGCCGCCGCCTCGATGTCGGAGTAATCGGGCAGATCGATCACGGCAATCCGGCCAGGAACGCTTCGATCGCCACCACTGCCGTCGGCTCGTCGAGGAACGGCGTGTGGCCGCGGTTGGGCACGGTGACCGTCATCAGATCGGGCTTGGTCGCCCGCATTTTTTCGACGGTGTCAGGGGCGAGAATGCCCGAGGTTCCGCCGCGGATGCTGAGGACCGGCTTGTCGCGCAACGCCGAGAATTTATCCCAGCTATGGGGTGCATTCTTGCGTTCGCGATAGGCCTTTGCCATCGCCGGATCGAAGTCGAAATGCACCCGGCCGTCGCCGGTTTCGACGAAGGTCATGCCGGCGCGTTCCTGCCACTCCTCATCTGTCAGATCGGGGGCGACCTTCCGTGAGTAGTCGGCGTAGGCCGCGGTGGCGGCCTTCCAGTTGGGATAGGAGTAGTCGAGTCCGAAGTAGCGGCCGACCTTGCCGCGGCCTCCCTCCTTCACCTCCGGGCCGACGTCGTTGAGAACCGCTGCAGCGATCAGGTCGGTTCGTGTTAAGGCCAGGGTCATGATCACCAGGCCGCCTCTCGACGTTCCTATCATTGCGGTGCGGCGGATCTTCAGCTTGTCGAGAAAACCGATCACGTCCTGCGTGTCGACGTCGACCAGGTAGTGCATATAGTCGAGGTCATAACCCGAGCGGCCGCAGCCACGGTAGTCGAGACAAAGAACACGGCGGTCGGCGGCCAGGCGAACGGCTAGACGATGAAAGTCCTTTGAGTTGCGGGTCAGCCCGGTCAGACAAAGGACCGGGACCTTCTTTCTCGGCTTGCCGCCGTATTCGCGGTAGTAAAGATCAATACCGTCGCGCGTGCGATGCCAGAACTCGCGATACTCAGCCATGATCGACTCGCGCCAACAGGCGGTCAATCGCTCCTAGCGACTCGACCTCGTCCAGCAGCGGCACATGTCCGAGCTTCGGCACTTCGACGGCATCGAGGTCCGGTTTCAAGGCCCGCATGCGTTCGACGGTCGAGCTACTCAGGATGTCGGATAGGGCACCGCGCAGAACCGTCGTCGGCACGGTTTGCAGAGCGGCAAATGCTGGCCACAGGTTGGCCGGTGCTCCGGCCGACGCCATGGGCTGCGCGATGTTCGGGTCGTAATCGAACACGATCCGGCCCTGTCTTTCGGTCGTCGCATTGCGCGCCAACGCTTCCCATCCGCTGGCCGAAAGAGCCGGATAGGCCGAGCTATAGCGCGCGCGATAGTGGGCCACCGCCTCGGCCCAGTTGGTGAACGATGGCGTGGCGCCAACATAGGTACCGATGCGCTTCATCCCGGCGGGATCAATCTCCGGGCCAATGTCGTTAAGAAGCACGCCGGCCAAGACCGTGGGTCGGGCGATCGCGATTCCCATGGCGATGATGCCGCCCAGCGACGTACCGACCACGACGGCGCGATGCGTTCCCGTCGCCGCCAACAAATGCAGGACGTCTCCGACATAGATGTCCGGGCGATAACGGGCAGGGTCGGGGTCGTGGGCCGATTGGCCGCGTCCGCGCAGGTCCGGGCAGAGGACGCGCCGCTCTGCGGCCAGTCGTTCCGCCAACCTGACGAAGTCCTTGCCGTTGCGCGTCAGGCCCGGAAGGCAGACAACCGGAGTTGCCGGCGCTGCGGCGTCGCCAAAGTCTCGATAAAAGAGCGACAGGCCGTCCTGTGCGGTGTAGCGGCGATCGCGAACCAACATCATCGGCCGGTGCAAGAGTTGGGCGGCGGTCGATTGGCCCGGCTCGCTCCGCCCGCCAAAACCGGACTCAGCGCTTGAGGTCCTGCGACAAGCGCAGGGGTGAGGGCCGGCCCGTCAATCGCTCACGATAGATCTGCACGCCTTCCATCACGCGCTGAACATAGTTTCGCGTCTCCTCGAAGGGAATTTGTTCGACCCAGTCGACCTCGTCGACCTCGTCCCAGCGGGGATCGCCATTTTCCTTGATCCACTTTCGGACGCGCCCCTCGCCCGCGTTATAGGCCGCGACCGCGAGAACGTAGGAGCCGTTGTAGGCCTTGAGGAGCTCGGCCATGTGGGCCGAGCCCAGCACCGAGTTGTATCGCGGATCGCTGGTCAACCGATCGGCGCTGTAGGGCAGGTTGATGGACTTCGCCGTCTTATGCGCGGTCGCCGGCATGAGCTGCATCAGGCCGCGGGCTCCGGCCGGGCTTACGGCGTCGGGGTTGAATTGACTCTCCTGCCGGGCCACCGAGAGCAACAGGGCCACCTCCGAGACGTATTCGCGCGGCATGTCGATGACCGGATAAGCGCGGCTCGGAACGTAGGTCCCTTTCTGGGCGGCTTTCTTGGCCGCGGCGACGGCGAGGTCCCGGCGGCCAACCCTTTCGGCGAGCGCCAGCGCTAGTGCGGCAACGCCGGGGGTCGGTGAATTGACGGCCAGACGATTGATGAACGGGTCGATCGCCTTGTTTGACCCCGCTTCGGCCAGCAACAGCGCGGCGCGCGCCAACTCGTGCCCGCGAAAGAGCATGCGGTCGTCGTCGTCGGGCTCCGGATCAGGGGGCAACGCATAGCTCCCGCTCCTGTCGAGCTTCTGGATCGCGAGCTGCCCGTAGTAGGTCAGCGAATGCTTGGCCGCATCCTCGTACCAGACCCGCGCAGAACGCTGGTCGCCGAGCGCATCCATGGCGCGCCCTGCCCAGTACCCCGCGCGCGCGAGGCTCACGGGATAAACGACGGCCTGGTGCATGCGCGCGAAATGGAGCCCGGCCAAGGTGGGGTCGCTGAGGAAGCGCAGCGCAATCCAACCGGCCAGCCACTCGGCCTCGGCGTATTCCGGACCCTCCGAGAGGTCGTTCATGCGGGCGATGTTGTAGCCATCGCTGATATGTCCGGCCGCTACCGCGCGGCGCGCCTGGATACGTCGTTCGCCCCACCAGGCGATCGGGCGGACTTCGTCATTGGGCGGCGACAGCAAAAGGGCGCGGGCTCGCTCGTCGTCACCCTTCTGGCGCCGCCAGCGTGCCCGCTCGATTGACAAACCGGGGTGATCCCTCAGCTCCGCCGGCACACGGGCCAGCAGCGCATCGGGATTGCCGCCGGCACCCATCAGCGCCAGCCAGGCCTTGCCAAACGCCTTGGTCGGCTCGTCCACGTACCCCAACATGCGCTGCGCCGATGGGCGGTCGCGATCCCACAGCAGGCGCGTCAGCCGCAATTCGTGGTCCTCCTTCGACAGCAAACGGCGGTGTCGCTTCCACAGATCGCGTTCGCGCTTTTCGTTGAGATCACCGTTGATCCATGCCTCGCGCAGCAAGCGCACGCCTTCTTCACGGTCGCCGCCGCGAAGTTTTGCCTCGCCGAGGCGCGCCTTGCCGACGGCGCTAAGCGGCGAGTAGCGGGTCAGCCAATCGATGACCAGCGCATCGGACTCCTCGCCGAGATTGTCGAGGGCTAACTCGGCGTTCCGACGAATCGCGTTGAGCCGTGGCCAGTCCTGATTGGTGGTGATGAAGGACGACAACTCACCGAACGGCGCCGCGGCGCTCGGACTGGAAAAGTACAACCAGTCGAGCACCTTGGCGGAAAGCGCCGTGTCGCGCCCGTCAAGCATGCGGCGCGCGCGTGCAATGTCGCCGCCGCGGAAAGCAGTGTAGGCGTCGGCGAACTTGGCGCGATCCTGGAGGCTGACCGTGGGCATCACCGACTCAGCCGCCTGGCCCCAGGCCGGAGCCAGCGCCCCCACGCCTAGCAGCACGGCGACGGTCCAAGACCCGCGCCAGCGGTCGGCAAGCCCCTCAAGCGGCTTCAGCACGGCCACACCCAATGCTACGCCCTGGTACCAAGCGCCACGCCGGTTGCCTGCAACCCGCAGGGGGCGCTATGGTCCTCTCAACCAACCCATTGTGAAGACGGGGTATGCGATGTTCAAGGGGTCGATTGCGGCCCTGATCACGCCGTTCAAGGGCGGCGCGGTCGACGAAAAGGGCTTCCAGTCCTTTGTCGAATGGCAAATTGCCGAGGGAAGCCACGGTCTCGTGCCCTGCGGCACGACCGGCGAATCGCCGACACTCAACCATGACGAGCATAAGCGGGTCGTGGAGCTATGTATCGAGGCGGCCCGGCGCCGGGTGCCGGTGATCGCCGGGACCGGGTCCAATTCAACCGACGAGGCGATCGAACTCACTCGCCACGCCAAGGCAGCGGGAGCCGATGCCGTGCTGGTCGTCACGCCCTATTACAATAGACCGACCCAGGAGGGCCTTTATCAGCACTACAAGGCCATCCACGATGCCGTCGACATTCCCATCGTGATCTACAACATCCCTGGTCGCAGCGCGGTCGATATGGGGCAGGAGACTCTAGGACGGCTGGCCGAACTGCCACGCATCGTCGGGATCAAGGATGCGACCGCGCGCCTTGATCGGGTTACCGCGACGCGACTCCTGCTCGGCGAGTCGTTCTGCCAGTTGTCGGGCGAGGATTCCACGGATCTTGCTTTTCTCGCTCATGGCGGGCACGGCTGCATTTCGGTGACGGCCAACGTCGCGCCGCGCTTGGCGGCGGACATGCAGAATGCCTGGGCGGCGGGAAAGCCGGGTGAGGCACTGAAGCTGCATGACCGCTTGATGCCGCTTCATATCGCGTTGTTTATGGAGACGAGCCCGGCTCCGGTCAAATACGCCGCGAGCTTACTCGGACGGGCGGCGGCCGACGTCCGGCTGCCGCTGGTGCGGCCGAAAGAAGAGACGAAAGCCAAGGTCGCGGCCGCATTGCGCTCGGCCGGGCTTCTCAACTAAGGCATGGCCGCCGCGACGGCATCGGCCGCCCGCAAGATCGCCGTCAATCGCAAGGCCCGCTACAACTATTTCATTGTTGAGACGCTCGAGGCCGGAATCATGCTGACCGGCAGCGAAGTCAAGAGTCTGCGCCTCGGCCAGGGCTCGATCGGCGAGGCGTTTGCCGGCGAGAAGGAAGGCGCCCTCTACCTGCTCAATGCCCATATTCCCGAATACCGCGCCGCCAACCGGTTCAATCACGAGCCGACTCGTCCGCGCAAACTCCTCGTGCACAAGCGCGAGTTGGCGAAATTCCTCGGTGAGGTACGTCGCGGCGGCATGTCGATTGTGCCGCTGTCGCTCTACTTCAATGAACGCGGCCGCGCCAAGGTCGAATTGGCGCTGGTTCGCGGCAAGAAGACGGTCGACAAGCGAGACTCGATCAAAGATCGCGACTGGAAACGAGATCAGGCCCGCCTGTTGCGGGCACGGGGCTAACAGCGCGGACGTCAAACGGGGCTGTCATGACGAAAGACGATCTTCCCGCCGGTGCTAAGGACAAGCTTATCCAGACCAAGCAGCAATGGGCGCGCGACGGACGCCTGCTCACCGGTCAATCAGGAGCGGCGCGGTTGCCGCCCGGTCAACGCAAGGTCAAGGAGTGGCCGGTCCTCGATCTCGGCGTCCAACCGAGCATCGCGCAACAGGACTGGCGGTTGACCGTCGAAGGGCTGGTTCAAAAGCCGCTGCGATGGACCTTGCGCGACTTCCTGGCCCAGCCACAGGTGAATCTCATTTCCGACATCCACTGTGTCACCGCCTGGTCGCGCCACGACAACAACTGGGAGGGCGTCGGCGCGTTGCACCTGCTCACTCTGGTGCAGCCAAAGCCCGATGCCAAGTTCGTCATTTTCGAGTCCTATGACGGCTACACGACGAATGTGCCAATCGAGGTATTTGCCGCCCCCGATGCTCTGCTTGCCCATTCTTGGGAGGGGGAACCGCTGACGACGCGACACGGCGGTCCGGTTCGGGTCGTCATCCCCAAGCGATATTTCTGGAAAAGCGCGAAATGGGTGCGCGCCGTCCAGTTCGTCGCGGTCGACAAGCCGGGGTTTTGGGAGGTTCGCGGCTACCACAACGATGGCGATCCGTGGAAAGAACAGCGCTACGACTGAGCCAGTCTCGCGCCAATCTTGTCGAACACGGAGCGGAACATCGTTTCGCTGAGGCGGCC
>SHVP01000076.1 GCA_009694165.1 Alphaproteobacteria bacterium | reverse complement strand
CGGCGAATCTCCCTTACCACCCGCTCCGACGACATTTTGGGACTTCCGGATTTCTGGCTCATCTCCACTCCTCGCTGGTTACGATGAGCCAGAAATCCTCCCTTATTCAACCCAACCCATCTGTCTCACAGGTGCTGACGCCGGACAGTGCCCATGCCCCAATAGACGTCGCAGTTTCGCTTCGACCAGTCGAGAAGCGACTGTTTGGTAGTTACATCGATGCGTCTTTTTGCCAGCGTATCCTGAAAGATTCCCTACCGTAGCCAAGGCCCTCGGACAAAACCTCATTTGGACTCGCGCTACGGAACCTCCACTCCATCGGCGAGCCGATAGGCGATCGTCCGCGCTGGCCACTGCCTTCAAAACGCGTGTATTGGCCCTCTAGCAACGCACGGCAATCGTCGATCTTGGTGACGATCCCTTCGGCGGCTGCGGGCACTTTATCGCCCCAACGCTCACTCTTGACGCCGGCAAGACGTTCGTAGGTCCAGACAAAAAAGTCGCCTTTGCGACTGATGGACATAGTTTGAAATTCACTGGCGCGCCAAGTGCCGACAAACCAATTTTCAGCACATTCCGCGCCCTGCGCGCCGGCCAGCGAGGCTGGCAGGAGTAGAGTCAGAGCAGCCGCGACGGCGGCGGCCAACGCGTGGAGAAGAAAACTCGTCCAGCGGTCCCGCACCTCTCGCACCCCACACGTACTCGGGAGAGCGGGTAGAGGCCGACCAGTGGGTGATCTCCCGCTGAGGGGCAGAACGGAGGCGCTGCGAGCCTTCGAGCCCCTACGTGACGAGAAAGACAGAGATGGTCGGATCGAAGCGGCAGTTCCCTTTTGGCTCCAAGCCATTCGATTTGTGCTCATTAAGCGGTGGACAGCGGATCAGGCCACCCGGCCATACTATTCCGCCGCTAGGCTGGTCTCTAGCCTAGTGTTTCTCGGGCACGGGCACAGCGCCGTCATCGTGGCGCTCATCGACCACCCGACCACGCGCCGCAAGAACAGATCGATCACGGCCGCCACATAGAGCCAGCCCTCGGCGGTCCAGATGTAGGTGAAGTCAGCGATCCATTTGCGGTTGGGAGCAAGGGCCGCGAAGGTGCGGTCGAGCACATTGGCAGCGACGGCACCCGCCTGCCTCTCGCCCGGATCATGAGGCAAGCAACGCCGTCGTGGCCGCGCCCGCAAGGCCTGCAGCCGCATCAGCCATTCGACCCGATGCAATCCGCACGACACGCCGTCAGCCAGCAGATCGTGCCATACGCGCCTGGCGCCATAGGTGCGATCGCTCGCCAGGAAGCTGGTGCGAACCTCCGCTGCCGTTCTTCGTCGCTCCGAGCGCGTGGGCTACGCGGCCGGGTCAGCCAGGCATAGAACCCACCCCGCGAGACACCGAGCGCCCCGCACAACCACCCCGCCGGCCAGATCCCCCCGGTGCTTCGCGATGAAGACGAACTTCACGTCGATTCCTTCGCGAAGTAGGCCGCGGCTTTTTTTAGGATGTCCCGCTCGGCTTTCAGACGGGTCACTTCGCGCTTCAGTCGCGCGATCTCGGCCTGCTCGGGCTTCAACTGCCCGTGGCCCGGGAAGGCATGCTGCGGATCGTCCGCAAACGCCCTCATCCAGTTGCGTAGCACCGTTCCGTGTATCCCCAGGTCGCGCGAGGCCTGCCCCACTGTTACCCCGCGGTCCCTGATCAGCTTCACCGCCTCAAGCTTGAACTCGCGCGTGAACTGCCATCGTTCCATGATCCACCTCCGGTTCCATCAAAACACCTAATTCGGTGTCCGCGAAACCGGCAGCAGGCCAAGGCACTGAATGGGGATGCAGACACCAAGCGTCAGGCGTCCGCCATCCTAAGAAGCCTGATCGACAAGATCGTCCTGCACCCTCGGCCCATACCCGGAGAATTTGACCTCGAACTTCATGGGGTCTTAGCCCCCCTGTTCGCTCCTGAAGGCGCGAACCGATCGAGAACCACCGGTGTGCTAGCAATGGTAGCGGGAGAGGGACTCGAACCCCCGACACGCGGATTATGATTCCGCTGCTCTAGCCACCTGAGCTACCCCGCCGCCAAGCGGGGCATATAGGCGGCCACCCCGGATGGTGTCAAGAACGCCCTCGCGCCAGCGCCCGAGCGGCGCTCAGCCTGCGCCCGGCCGGGCGCGATCAATGTGCGCGCGCAATTGCTTCTCCATCGTCCATTCCGGTCGATAGCCGAGCTCGCGCGCGGCGACGGCGCCGTCGAGGCGGGTGAAGCCCATGGCCCCCGGCTCGGGCGTCACCTGCGCCCCCGGTAGCTGCGAGCGCACGAACGCGATCGCTTCGGCCATCGGCCGGTAGTCGCCGACGATGTTGAAGGCGCGCGTCGTCGGCGTCGGCATCACGTCAAGCGCCAGCGCCGTCGCCCGCCCGGCATCGCCCGCCCATAGCCAATCGGGCGAATCATCGCCCCATGGCACCACTCCCGGCTTGCCTAGCGCCGGTTTGGTGCACAATTCATCGATCGCCTTGCCGCCGATCGAATTGGGCATGCCGAGGCCGTTGACGAAGGTGTAGCGGAGTCCGATCGCGTCGACGGCGAAGTGCCGAAAATAATGAAGCGCCAGTGCCTCGCCCATCAGCTTGCTGGCGCCATAGATCGTGTCGGGGGCGAAGCGCGCGTCGTTGGCGACGAGTTCGCGGCCGTAACCGCCGCCGAACACCGCCCCCGAACTGGCGTAGGCCATGCGCCTGATCCCGGTCAGGCGCATGGCCTCGAGCACGTTGGCGAACCCGACCACGTTCACCTGCATCGCGTAGGGCGGATTGGCGTGGCAAATGCGCATCACCGCCGCGGCGATGTGGGCGATATGGGTGACGCCCTGCGAGCGGATCGTGTCGATGAGCGTATGAAGGTGCAGCACGTCGCCGGTAACGATCTTGACCCGGTCGGCATCGGCCCCAAGAACGGTCCGCAGTGTCTCTGGGTTGGGCGCCAGCTCGAAGCAGACCACCTCGTGGCCGCGCTCCCGGATCGCCTTCACGACCCAGGCCCCGATAAACCCGGTGCCGCCCGTGACCATGTACGCCATGTGCCGCTCCCCTGCTGCGCGCCGATCCGATTCTGCACCGTTGGCGCTTGTCCAGAACCACAAGTCTCGCGTCGATCGCGGCCGAACTGCCCTGCCCTCTAGGCCGCCAACGCCGCCGGTTCGGTGGCGGCAATCCAGCCGCCGCCCAGGACCCGCGAACCATCGCTGAAGACGCAAGCCTGGCCCGGCGCGACGCCGAGTTCCGGCGAAGCCAAGGTGACCAAGGCAGACCGATCCGGTCCGAGCGTCAGCTCCGCCGGAACCGGCACCTGGGTCGAACGCACCCGAACCTGCACCGCGGTCGTCGCGCCGGCATCGGCACCGAGCCAGTTGACCTCGCGGAGCGCGATCCGCGCGACCTGCAGGGCCCGCCGGGGACCAACCACCACCCGATGTGTGAGTGCATCGATGCGGAGGACGTAAAGCGGCTCGCCGCCGCCGGCCGGCCCGCCGATGCCGAGTCCCTTGCGCTGCCCGACCGTGAACCCGGCAATGCCGTGATGCCGGCCGAGAACGCGACCGTCGAGGTGGACGATTTCACCCTCCTTGTCGGTGCCCGGGGCACGGTGCGCCACCACGGCGGCGTAGTCGCCTGATGGTACGAAGCAGATGTCCTGGCTGTCGGGCTTGTCCGCGACCAGGAGTCCGGCGTCGGCGGCGATGCGTCGGGTGTCGCGCTTGGTCAGCCCGCCCAACGGAAAATGGACGAATTTCAACTGCGCCACGGTCGTCGCGAACAGGAAATAGCTTTGGTCGCGTGCCGGATCGAGACTGCGATGCAACTCGATTCCGCTGGGACCCAACCGGCGTTGCACGTAGTGCCCGGTGGCAAGGGCTGCGGCGCCCATGGTCCGGGCGGCACCCAGCATGTCGGTGAACTTCACGGTCTGATTGCACAGCACGCAAGGGATCGGCGTTTCGCCGCGGGCATAGCTGGCGGCAAAAGGTTCGATCACCGCCCGTTCGAAGCGCGCCTCGTAGTCGAGGACGTAATGGCGGATGCCGAGGGTGTCGGCCACCCGCCGCGCGTCGTGGACATCGATGCCGGCGCAGCAACTCTTGGCGTTCTTTGTCGGGCCGCGATGGTCGTAAAGCTGCATGGTCAGGCCCACCACCTCGTAACCGGCCCGCCGCAGCAGTGCGGCCACTGCTGAGGAGTCGACCCCGCCCGACATGGCGACGGCGACCCGGGCCCCGGGCGGAACCCCGGCAAGAGTGACGGCTTGGTTCATGGCGGGCGGACTATAGCGCTGGGCGGTCGGGTGGGCGACCAGGGTTAATGGAGCCTTAACTCCACGCCCCTAGGCTGACCTGATGACCACCCCTGCCCAGCGTCCAGACGCAGAGTCGGCCGATCTCAACTGGTCGCGGACGGTCTTTGCCCGGGTGACCCCGTGGTCGGGAGCCGTCCGCGACGGCTTCGCCGCCAATTTCCTCGGCGTCATGACCGATCTCGCCTTCCTCCGCCTCAACGCGCCCACCCCCCGGCGGCGAAGACGTGTTGCGACCGGAAAGGCGAGGCGATAGAATTTCAGCCGTCTGATGGCCTCGTCGAGGCTGTCTTGCGCCAGCAGCAAGGCGTCGGCCCGCTGGGCCGGAGGCTCGCCGTCACCGGCCATGCCAACTCCGTTTGCCGCCGCCCCGATCGGCCCCACCAGGTCATGACAAAGCTTGGCGCTGATCATTGCGGCCAGCCTGACCGAATCCATGATCCCTTGCCTTTCTTGCTCACCCCCGGGGGGCCATAATGCTACAGAACCGCCAGAATCGAGACGCCCAATTTTGCCGATGATCGCGCCAGGCACCTATGTCCGACATCCGCAGAAACCCGAATGGGGTATCGGACAAGTGCAGACCGTCGTCGGCCAGCGCATTACCGTGAACTTCGAGCACGCGGGTAAGCTGCTGATCGATGGCTCGATCATCCATTTTGTCGAGTTCAAGCTTGATGACCTGCGATGAGCGGGCAGCCGCCGGACGCCGCCGCCAAGATGCCGCGCAGACCGGGGCGCCGCGGGCGTGTGTTCGAGCGCGGCCGACAAGCCTCGGCTGCATCCGTCCAGGTGATACACTCGCTGCTCGGTCCCGCACCGCCCCGCCGCGATCTGCTGATCGAGTACCTGCATCGGATCCAAGACCGCTTCGGCCATCTGGACGCCGGCCATCTTGCCGCCCTCGCCAAGTGGATGGGGCTGCCGCTCGCCGAGATCTACGAGGTGGCGAGCTTCTACGCTCATTTCGATCTCGCCCGCGAGCCTGGGACGAAGCCGCCGCGGCTGACGGTCCGCGTTTGCGATGGGCTGCCCTGCGCCATCGCCGGCGGCAACGCCCTGGCGGAACGACTTGTTGGCCGGCTTCCCACCGACGTCCGCGTCAAGCGTGCTCCGTGCATGGGGCGCTGCGATGGAGCGCCAGTCGTCGAAGTCGGACGCCGGCATCTGACCTCGGCCGTCTCCGATCGGGTCGCCGAAGTCGTGGAGGCCGGGATGCACGACCCGTTTCCGGGGCCCGCGGCGGCGCCCGTCGGCCCGGCCGACCTCGCCCAGTGGCGACGCTGCGTTGGGGGCCAATTGACCCGCGAGGCGGTCGGGGCCGAGATCGAACGGGCCGGCTTGCGGGGCTTAGGCGGTGCAGGGTTTCCGGTGGCGCGCAAATGGCGCCTGGTCCGGAACGAACCGGCGCCGCGCTTTCTCGCCGTCAATGCCGACGAAGGCGAGCCCGGCACCTTCAAGGACCGCCATTATTTGGAGGCGGCGCCGCGCCAGTTTCTTGAAGGCATGTTGATCGCCGCTTGGCTGATCGAGGCCACGGCCATCTACATCTACCTGCGCGACGAGTATCGCCACCTGCATGCCGTCCTCGGGCGCGAGATTGATCAACTGTCGCAATCGGTCCCGGGTTTTCCGGCGATCCATCTGCGGCGCGGCGCCGGCGCCTACATCTGCGGCGAGGAATCGGCGATGCTGGAAAGCCTGGAGGGCAAGCGCGGACTGCCCCGCCAACGACCACCCTACCCCGCCCAGGTTGGCCTCTTCGGTCGACCGACGCTGATCCACAATGTTGAAACGCTCTATTGGATCCCGGCGCTGCTGACCAACGGTGCCGACTGGTTTCTCAGCCACGGCAGGCGCGGGCGCTTCGGCATGCGAACCTTCTCGCTGAGCGGTCGCGTTCGCACGCCCGGCGTCAAGTTGGCACCGGCCGGAATTTCGGCGCGCGAGCTGATCGATGAGTTTGGCGGCGGCATGGCGCCGGGACACGAGTTTGCGGCCTACCTGCCGGGGGGCGCGTCCGGCGGTATCCTTCCCGCCTCGCTCGGCGATATCCCGCTTGATTTCGGTACCCTCGAGCCGCACGGGGCCTTGATCGGATCGGCCGCCGTGATCGTTCTGTCCGACCACGACGACATCGCCGCCGCGGCACGCAACCTGATGCGGTTCTTCGCCCATGAGAGTTGCGGCCAATGTACGCCCTGTCGGGTCGGAACCGACAAGGCCAGTGCCCTGATGGCGACGCCGCACTGGGACACGCCGCTGCTCGCCGAGCTCGCAACCTGTATGCAGGATGCGTCGATCTGCGGACTGGGCCAAGCGGCCGCCAATCCGATCACCAGTATGCTGCGCTATTTCCCGGGGCTTGTTCGGTGAGCGCAGTGGTCTCCTTCAATCTCGATGGACGCACGGTCGAGGCCGGACCCGATGAGACCATTTGGCAGGTCGCCGAGCGGTCTGGGGTGGCTCTGCCGCACCTGTGCTATTCGGCCGCCCCCGGCTATCGGGCCGACGGCAATTGCCGCGTCTGCATGGTTGAAATCGAGGGCGAGCGGACGCTCGCTGCGTCGTGCCGACGCCGGCCGGCCCCCGGAATGGTCGTTCGCACCGAGAGCGATCGCGCGAGGCGCGCCCGCCAGATGGTCATGGAGCTTCTCCTCGCCGACCAACCGCCCCGCGAACACTCGCCATCGCCCCGATCGCGATTTTGGCAGATGGCGGAGGCGACCAAAGTCCGGAACAGCCGCTTCCCAGCGAGTCCCCGCCCAGCCGCCGACCGATCGCATCCAGCAATGGCGGTTCAACTCGACGCCTGTATCCACTGCAACTTGTGCGTCCGGGCGTGTCGCGAGGTCCAGGTCAACGACGTCATCGGCCTCGCCTACCGCGGCGCCGCGACAAAGGTCGTTTTCGACTTCGACGACCCGATGGGAACCAGCACCTGCGTCGGCTGCGGCGAATGCGTCCAAGCATGCCCGACAGGCGCCCTCGTTCCAGCCGGCGAGGTGTGGCGCCAGCATGAGGACCGGGCGGTCGACAGCGTCTGTCCCTACTGCGGCGTCGGCTGCCAGCTCACCTACCACATCAAGAATGACCGGCTACTCCACGTCAGCGGCAAGGATGGCCCTGCCAACCACGGTCGCCTCTGCGTCAAAGGGCGGTTTGGTTTCGACTACGTATCGCACCCGCAGCGCCTGACCGCGCCCCTGGTTCGGCGCGAAGGCGTTGGCAAGGCGTTGCGCCCCGACGTCGATCCCGCCAACCCTTACACTCACTTCCGACCGGCATCCTGGGCCGAAGCGCTCGATCGCGCCGCCGAGGGGCTCCGGCGGATTCGCGACGGCCGGGGTGGCCGGGCGCTTGCCGGCTTCGGTTCGGCCAAGGGCTCCAACGAAGAGGCCTACCTGTTTCAGAAACTGGTGCGCACCGGATTCGGCAGCAACAACGTCGACCATTGCACCCGGTTATGCCACGCCTCGTCGGTTGCAGCCCTGATCGAAACAATCGGCTCCAGTGCCGTCACCGCGCCGTTTGCAGAAGTCGAAAACGCCGAGGTCATCATGGTGATCGGCAGCAATACGTCGATCAACCATCCCGTCGCGGCGACATTTTTCAAGAATGCCGTAAAGAACGGACGCAAGCTGATCGTATTCGACCCGCGCGGCGAGGCGCTCGCGCGCCACGCCACCCATATGGTCAGGTTCAAGCCGGGCACCGATGTGGCGCTACTGAATGCGATCATGCACGTGATCGTCACCGAGGAACTGTTCGATCGAAACTACATCGCCGCATACACGGAGGGCTTCGAGCAGATGCGCCAGCATCTGGCGAACTTTTCGCCCGAGGTCATGGCGAGCCTTTGCGGCGTGCCCCCGGACCTCCTCCGCCAGGTCGCCCGCCTCTATGCGACGGCGCGTTCCGCCATGATCTTCTGGGGCATGGGGATTTCGCAGCACATTCACGGGACCGACAATGCGCGTTGCCTGATCGACCTTGCCCTGATGTGCGGACAGATCGGGCGGCCGGGCACCGGGTTGCATCCGCTGCGCGGCCAAAACAACGTTCAGGGCGCCTCCGATGTCGGCCTCATCCCGATGTTCTTCCCCGACTACGTTTCGGTCGAGAACGCCGAAGCGCGGCAGCGTTTCGAGGCGCTTTGGGGCGTCACGCTCGACCCGCGGCGCGGCCTGACGGTAGTCGAGGTAACCGACGCCATCCATGCCGGTTCGATCGCCGGCATGTACATCATGGGCGAGAATCCGGCGATGTCGGATCCCAACCTCAATCACGCCCGCGCGGCCCTGGCCAAACTCGACCACCTGGTGGTGCAGGACATCTTTCTGACCGAGACCGCTTGCTATGCCGACGTGATCTTGCCGGCGTCGGCGTTTCCCGAGAAGGACGGGACTTTCACCAACACCGACCGCCGCGTTCAACTCGGCCGGCGGGCGCTGCCGCTACCGGGCGACGCCCGGCAGGATCTGTGGATCATCCAGGAAATCGCTCGACGTCTTGGCCTCGACTGGCATTACGACGCGCCGCGCCAGGTCTTCACCGAAATGCGCCGCTGCATGCCATCCCTCCACGGCATTTCATGGGATCGCCTGGAGCGCGAGGGCGCGGTGACCTATCCCTGCGACGGCGAGAGCGAGCCAGGGCACGCCATCCTCTTCGACCAAGGATTCCCGACGCCGAGCCGACGCGGCCGGTTTGTCCCGGCAGCGATCGTGCCGCCAGACGAGCAGCCCGACGCCACCTATCCGATGGTTCTCAGCACCGGCCGCCTGCTCGAGCATTGGCACACCGGCGCCATGACCCGGCGGGCGTCGATTCTGGACGAACTCGAGCCGCAGGCCGTCGCCCACCTTTCGCCGTCCGACATGGAAGAGCAGGGAATCGCCCCCGGCGATACGATTCGTATCCGCACCCGTCGGGGGGCGATCGAACTGGCGGTCCGTCTCGATTCGGGCATTCCCCAAGGGATGGTATTCATGCCGTTCTGCTACGCGGAGGCGGCGGCCAATCTGTTGACCAACCCGGCCCTCGATCCGTACGGCAAGATTCCCGAGTTCAAATATTGTGCCGCCCACATCGAGCGGGTCGCTCCGTCTTAGTCGTCGATCCCGGCAGCCACGGTTTAGGCCGCCGTGCGTTGCGCCAGCAGCTCGGCCTGCGCGAGGTCTTCGGGGTTGTTCACATTGAAGAACGGATCGAATGGCTCGACCGCATAGGTCACCACCGCAATGCCGTGGCGGGCCGTAAAGCGATCGATTTTCCGTTCGCCCGCCAGCATCGCTCGGCGCAGATCCTCGCCCAGGCTGACCGGCCAAAGGCCGAAGACCGGATGCACCTGACCCGCGCTCGCCGCGCAGGCGAGTGCCGTGCTTTCGCCCCTCAGCCCGGCATGCAGTCGCTCGGCGAGATCGAGCGGAAAAAACGGTGCATCGGTCGCGAAGGAAACAACCCAGGATGCACTCGGTCGGTGAGCGCTCGTCCATTCGATGGCCGCCAGGACCCCTGCGAGCGGCCCCAAGAATCCGGGCAGGGAATCGGCGACAATCGGCAGGGCAAACGCGGCAAACCGTTCTGGCTCTCCGTTGGCGTTGAGGAGAAGAGTCCCGACCTGGCGCTCGGCCCGTTCGACGGCATGCGCGAGGAGCGGCCGACCGGCGAGCGGGCGCAGGCACTTGTCGCCGCCGCCCATGCGGCGGCCGAGACCGCCCGCCAACAAGACACCGACCGTGGCGGCTCGCCACTCGGCCTCGCTCACCGATCGTCTCCGGCGCTGCGTCGGGGAATATCGGCTTCGGCTCCGGCAGCCGCATCGGCGTCATAGATGATTCGCTCGCCGCCGGAGAGCGTCAGAAATCGGCGACCACGGGCCCGGCCGATCAGCGTCAGCCCGGCCTGCCGGGCCAGCTCAACGCCCCATGCGGTGAACCCCGACCGCGAGATGAGGATTGGAATCCTCATGTTCACGCACTTGATGACCATCTCGGAGGTTAGGCGTCCGGTGGTGTAGAAAATCTTGTCCGCCGGATCAACCTGGTGCAGGTGCATATAGCCCATGATCTTGTCGACCGCATTGTGGCGACCGACATCTTCGACGTAGAGGAGCGGCCGGTCTGCCTGGGCGAGAACACATCCGTGGATGGCGCCCGCGGCCAGATAGAGGCTCGGTCGCGTGTTGATTTTCTTCAGCAGCGTGTAGAGCCACGACGTGCGCAGGACGGCATCGGCTGGGAACTTGACCTTATCAAAGCTCTCCATGAGGTCGCCGAAGGCGGTGCCCTGGGCGCAGCCCGACGTCAGCGTCTTCTTGCGCAGTTTCCGTTCATAGCTGGTCCGACGCAGGGTGCGGACGACGACGGTGTCGATCTCATTGTCGTAGTCGATGGCAGTGACGACGTCGTCTCGACGCAACATGTTCTGGTTGAGCAGGTATCCAACCGCTAGGTAGGTGGGATGGTCCCCAATCGTCATCATGGTCACGATCTCGCGACCGTTGAGAAACAGGGTGAGGGGCCGTTCGACGGTCACGGCGGTGTCCACCGCCCGTCCCCGTTCGTCGGTGCCGGCCATCGACTTGGTCAGGTTAGGGTCGTCGGGAATGGGCGCGAGGGCAAATTCCGCCAGCACTGGAGCAGCGGTCGGGCGTAAATCGCGGGTATTCGACAATGTCCCTACCCTTTCAACGGGCGAAACGGAGGGGGAAAGGGTATATATAGTGGCAGACCTTGCGCAGTGGTCAAAATCCATAGGCTGCCATTGATCGACCCGTTCGGCCGCTCCATCACCTACCTCCGCGTTTCCGTAACCGATCGTTGCGACTTCCGCTGCATCTATTGCATGCCGGAAAACATGTCGTTCCTGCCCAAGGCCGAAGTGCTCAGCCTCGAGGAACTGGATCGGCTCTGCAGCGTCTTCGTTCGCAAGGGAGTGCGCAAACTAAGGCTCACCGGTGGGGAACCGCTGGTCCGCCGTGACGTCCTCACGCTCTTTCAGAGCCTCGGCCGCCATATACGCACTGGTGCGCTCGACGAGCTGACCTTGACGACGAACGGGAGCCAGTTGGAGCGCCATGCCGAAGCCCTGTTCAATGCGGGAGTCCGCCGCATCAACGTGTCGGTCGACACGCTCGACCCCGAGCGCTTCCGGCAGATCACCCGCTGGGGCGATCTTGCCCCCGTTCTGCGCGGCATTCAGGCGGCGA
>SHVP01000075.1 GCA_009694165.1 Alphaproteobacteria bacterium | reverse complement strand
AAGGCTGTGTCCCCCTCTGTATCGGTCACACGCTCGATTGACCGGCGCCGACGGCAAGCGAGGGCGACAGAGTGTGCCCGACGCAAAAGACGACGCATCCCTCGGCCCCCAGCGGATTGGGCGCTGCCCCGACGGTAGCCGGCGCCTGCCAGTCGAGATAACCGCCGCGCCGCAAGGGGTGATGAACGCCGTCGGCCGTCAGGTCCATGGCACCCCACAGCACATAGAGCCACGGTCGCCCTCCGACGGCGGCGACGCGCATTCCTAGCGGCGCCGACCAACCACCCGGCAGCGCCACGATCACGATGGGATAGTGGCCGATCGGGGCGCCGTCCACCGCCGCCGCGACGACCCGCAGACCAGCCCCCGGCAATCCGGGATGGGCCTGCCAGGGCAGTTGATCGGTCGGAACGATGTTGGGACTGCAAAACAGCCCCGAAGCGGCGGCGCCGTCGGGCAGCGCCACGCTTTCTTCGGGGTCGGCGTCGAAGCTACCGCCATGCGAATGCCATTGCAGGAACTCGCTGCCGACCGCCGAGGCGGCCGGCCGCCGGCCGTGCAGGCTGCGGGGCGGGCGATCCATGAAGGTGCCCTGCCGGAAGATCTCGATGCGTCCAGCGGTGTCGTCGGGCCCGGCGAACTCCCAGCCGCGATATTCGCCCGACAGGAACAAGAACGTCTCGCGCACGCTGCGGTGAAACCAGCGGTAGGGCGTGCTCGCGCTGCTGGGCGGAAAGTAACGCAGAATTACAGTGCGCTGTCCCGCCACATCGGCATGCAACAACTTGCGGACTGAATCGCCATTGCCTTCCCAAGGCATCGCGCATGTGTCGAGAAAGGTGTGATGACGGTTCGTCATAAGATAACTCCATGCCGCGCGGCTACGTCAGGGCGCTCTTTGCCAGTGGCGAGACCGGCCCTCGTGGCCATACTACGTATGATTCCGTATTGCGAGCGGTTCGCAACACCGGGACCTAGGCCGCTGCGTACCCTTCGGTGCTCCACGTCCTCTCGGCAGCCTCCGTATCGAGCCACCCACCTCCTCGCACGCTTGAACGCACCCAGCGCGGGCATCGGCCCACCCGCGCGCAGGGTTTCCGGCCGCCGATGGCCCCTCGTCCGATCGAAAGAATGCAACCAGATGAAAACCCAACCGCCAATCGAAACCACCGCATCGCGCCCTCTCAACCGCCGCAACCTTCTGCAGGGTCTGTTCGCGGGTGTCGTCCTGGGCTGCCCCACTTGCGCCGCGATCGCCCAAGCGGCCGAAACCGCCGCGGCAACGAAAGTCCATCCCCACTGGGGTTACGTCGGCGAAGGCCGCCCGGAGCGGTGGGGCAAGCTGCAGCCGACTTCAAGGTATGCGAATTGGGCATGGAACAGACGCCGATCGACCTCCGGGGCGGGGTCGCCGTCGACCTCGGTGGCATCCGTTCGACGTTCCAGGAAATGCCCCTGCAGCTTCTGCACAATGGGCACACGATCCAGGTCAACTGCCCGGCGGGCAGCTTCAGCTAGATCGGCAACCAGCGCTGGGATCTGGTCCAGTTCCATTTCCATTCGCCGAGCGAACATCTGGTCGGTGGCCGATCGTTTCCGATGGAGCATCATTTCGTCCATCGCTACGCCGCCGGCGAACTCGCCGTCCTTGGCGTGTTCAACCGCGCCAGCGATCTGCGCGGCGACCTCGAGCGCAACTTCGGCGATGAGGGCGCCATCACCGAGGTAGGCGGTAGGATCAACGACATTGTCAAAAAGATGCTAGCGGAGTTCGCCGCTAGCGAGCGCAAGGAACAGGCTGACACCGTCTCGGTCGTCTCGGCCGGCCAACGAAACACAGTGATCGGCCTAATTGCTGGCCTGATCGGCGGAATCATACTCGCCCTCCTCCTCGGCGGCGTCATCGCCAAACCGATCGTCGGCATGACCGCGACGATGGAACGAGTCGCCAAGGGCGATCGCGCGGTCGAGGTCCCCGGCCGCGGTCGCCGCGACGAAGTCGGAACGATGGCGGATGCGGTCCAGGTGTTCAAGGACGCCGCCATCCAGAACGAGCGACTGCAATCCGAATCCGAGACAACGCGCAAACGTCAGGAAGAGGAACGCAACGCTGAAGCGGCCAAGACGCGCACGGTAGTGGACGAAGTCGGCAGGGCGATGGGCGCCTTGGTGCGCGGCGACCTGACCCATCGGATTACGGCGGACCTCGCCGCCGAATACGCCAAGATCAAGCAGGACTACAACTCAACCGCCGACCGCCTGTCGGAGATTGTTGGCAGCATTGTCTCATCAGCAAACCAGATCGGTCATGCCGCGTCGGAGGTGTCGCAGGCATCCCATGACCTGGCGGGCCGAACCGAACAGCAAGCGGCCAACCTGGAAGAGACCGCGGCGGCGATGGAGGAAATGACGGCTACCGTCAACAAGAACGCCAAAAATTCCGGCCAAACCAATCAGCTGGTCGCGGGCGCCCAGCATGAAGCGGTCGCCGGCGGTCACGTGGTCACCAACGCGGTCACGGCCATGGGCTCGATCGAGAACTCCTCGCGGCAAATCTCGGAGATCGTCAACGTCATCGACGACATTGCCTTCCAAACCAATCTGTTGGCGCTCAATGCCGCGGTCGAGGCGGCGCGGGCTGGCGACGTCGGCAAGGGCTTTGCCGTGGTCGCGACCGAGGTCCGCTCATTGGCGCAGCGCTCCAGCGAAGCCGCCAAGGAGATCAAGCAGCTGATCACCACCAGCAACGAGCATGCCGCCGGAGGTGTGAAGCTGGTGAACGACACCGGCACCGCCCTAGGCGCCATCGTCATCTCGGTCGAAAAGATCGCATCGATGATGGGCGAGATTGCCGGCGCCAGCAAAGAACAGGCGACTGGGCTGGGCAAGGTCAACTCGGCCGTGACCCAGATGGACGAGATGACGCAACAGAACGCGGCGATGGTTGAGCAAATAACCGCGGCCGCCCGCTCGCTGGCGACCGAGGCCGGGCAAATGGTGCAGCTGGTGTCGTTCTTCAAGCTGAACGACGGGGCACCCATCAATCAGCCCATTGCGACCACAACGTAACCGATGCCGCCAACCGGCCAAACCGGTAGGCGTGCCCTTCGGTCGATGACGGTATCGCATCGCACAATCAACCGAAGACGGTGGCCTTATGAGGTGGGTTCGGTTACGCTCGCGGCCATGGATCGGGAACTCACGCTGGCGCACCGGCCGTTTGCCGGACGACTTTTCGTGCTGGTCGCCGTCTAGATGGCGATCGCCGCAGCCGGGGTAACGGCCGCGTTGGCCGCCGAGGGCATCGCCTTCCCCAAGGATTTCGCCAGCTTCCGGTTCATTGGCGCTTTCACGGTCACCGACGAGAAGAGCCCGCTAGCGGGCATTCATCTTTTCTATCGCAACGAAGCGGCCAAGAAAACGTTCGCCGAAGAGGCGCGCAACGGCCCCTATCCGAACGGGGCGGCTTTCGTCGGCAAGCTGCACAAGCTCGAACGTCTCGACAGCGTCATCAAGGTAGATGGCGCCCTCGTCGAAGGCCCGCTGCAGCTCTTCACCTACATGCGCAAGGACAAGACAGCGCGGGCGACCGGCGGCTGGACCTTCGCCGCCTTCGACGCCGAGCGGAAACCGATTGCCATCAACCCCAAGACCGATTGTTTCGACTGTCATCAATAGGCGAAGACGACCGACTTCGTGTTCTCCCAGCTCCTCCAATAGGGAGCCCGGGAGCGACCGCCACCCGACGGCCGCATCGCCCGATCGTCTATACTGCATCGGCGCAATCCGCGCCCACCCCGAGGAGATCGGTCATGGCAACCATGGTCAGCGGTCAGTTAGTTCACGACATGTTGGCGGTTCCCGACCAGGACGATCTTGCCCGCCAACTCTTCGTTCAAAGCTTCATGACCGAGCTGAGCGGCAGAGTCCAACCCGGAAATCGGATGGTGTTCGAGGGTCGTATCGGTCCCGCCTTTATGCGGACCCACGGCCGGCCGATCGGCGACGTCAACGAGTTGCGCAAGGCAATGATGCGCGACCCGTTCACCCAGATGTGGTCCTCGCTCAAGCGGTGCGCCAAGGAGATGCAGTACGAATCGGTCGGCCCCTCGGTCGAACGGCAATTACCCGAGTTGATCGCGCGCGCCAAGGAATTCCGCGAGTCGAATGGCAAGCTGGGTTCACTCGCGCTCGATCCCGACGTCGAGTGCCCGCGCTACAATGCCGCCGTCGAAATCCATTGCAAGCCGGGCGGCTACCACACGGACCTCGCGCCCGACGACGTGTTCGCGGGCGCCGAGTACGATCGCACCTACTTCATGATCACCAACGGCGGTGTCGGCCCCACATGCGCTGGACTAGGGGCCGATGTTGCCGACTGGGTCAAGCAGACCTACCCGCAGTTCAAGCCGCGGACGATCCTGGACATCGGCTGCACCATCGGACACTCGACGACGCCGCTCTGTGACGCCTTTCCCGACGCCGTCGTCTACGGTATCGACGTCGGCGCCCCCTGCCTTCGCTATGGCCATGCCCGCGCCGAGGCGCTCGGCAAGAAAGTGCATTTTTCGCAACAGAACGCCGAACACACATCGTTCGCCGACGGCTCGTTCGATCTCGTCGTTTCCTGCCTCGTTCTGCACGAACTCTCCAATCAAGCCTTGCGCAACGTCCTCAAGGAGAGCCACCGGCTGCTCGCCAAGGGGGGCGTCATGGCTCATATGGATTCGCCCCAGAACAACCAACTCGATTTGATCGATCAGTTCATTCCGGGCGATTGGGACACGCACTACAACGCCGAGCCCTTCCTCACGACGCTCAACCACCTCGACTTGGTCAAACTGTCGGCCGCGGCTGGCTTCGGCCGATCCAAGGTCAAGCAGGACAGCTTCGCCAGTCGTGGCCCATCGATCGGCACGGTGGCCCGGCGCCGCGACAGCAGCGCCCCACGGAACCGCTTCGTCATCAGCGCGGTCCGATAGGCGACCTTTGGCCGGCGACGATGCCCCAGTCGGCCGCAGCAAATGGCGAAACCATGACGCAGCAGCCAACCCAGACAATCAGCGATGAGCACCGGGCCACCTACGCGCGCGACGGCGTCGTGTGCCTACGCGGAGTTTATTCGGCCGAGGCACTGGACCGGCTCTTGCGTTCCTGGGACGAAGTGGTCGCCAACCCGCATGCCGTGGGCTTACTGACTGCCGAGGAGGAACGGCGGCAGGGTGCCGCCGGGGCCCACGTCATCAGTCGGCCGAGCTCCCGCGTCGCCGCGTTCCGTCGCTTCCTCTGGGAATCGTCGGTGCCCGAGCTGCTGGGCGCGCTGCTCGGGGCGCGCCGCATCGGTTTCTATTGGGACACGATCTTCGCCAAAGACGCCGGGACCAGGGGCAGCACCCCGTGGCACCACGATGCCGGGGCCACCGCCGTCCGGGGCAATCAACTGGTCAACGTGTGGACGCCGCTGACGCCCACCTCACCCGACAGCGGCGTCGAATGCATCGCCGGCAGCCACCGCTGGGGGGTCCTTTATTGGCCGCGGTCGCCAAATGGATCGCGCCTGTCGCCGCCGCCGGGGCGGCCGTGGTGCCCGGACTTCGAAGAGCGGCGCGACGACCCATCGCTCACCTTTCTCGGCTGGACCATGGAACCCGGAGATGTCCTGGTCTTGCATCCGCGCACGGCGCATTTCAGCTGCGGCAACCGCACCCGGCAGCGCCGCGTCGCCTACGCGACGTGGTGGTACGGCGATGATGTCGTCTGGGACCCGCGCCCGGAATGCGAGGTAGGGCATCCGGAAGTACCCTTCGCCGCGATGCCGGGCGGCGAACGGCCGAATCACCCGCTGTTCCCGATCCGCTGGATGGCGCCCGGCGAAGAGGCCGGCGGCCTGCGTTAATTGAAACACCGAATGGGCTCCGACGTCGCAAGAGACAAGACGTGAAACTCTTCTTTACGCCGCTTTCCGGTTATTCCCAGCGCGTCGAGATCGTGGCGCGCGAGGCGGGGCTCTACGACCGCCTCGAAATCATCCCGACCAACCCATTTGACTCACCGGAAGCCCTGGTCGCGGCGAACCCGCTCAGCAAGGTGCCGACCCTGGTGCGCGACGACGGCGTACCGATGTTCGGCGGCCCGGTCATCTACGAGTATCTCGATTCGTTCAACCGCGGCACCAAGCTCTACCCCGGCGACCTGCTAGCGCGCTGGGAAGCACTTCGCATCTTCGGACTGGGCGAAGGCATGTTCGATGCGGCCGACCTGCGCGTGGTCGAGCTGCGCCGGCCGGAAGGCCAGAAGTCGGCCGACTGGATCGCACGCTACCAGCGCGCCGTCGACCGCAGCCTTGATCGGTTGAACGAGGAAGCCCGGTCGTTTACCGGCTTCCATATCGGCCATATCTCGGTGGCTGGTGCGCTGATGTGGTTCGACTACCTGAAAGCGGCCGGTCGCGGCAATCAGATTCCCTGGCGTCCGAACCGGCCCGTCCTCGCCGCCTGGTACGAGGCAACGATCAAGCGACCATCGTTTCGCAAGTAGGTTGGAAGCACGCCGGGGCGTCGGCGCCTCCCCTTCGACTCTTTTCTGTCGCTTAGTTAGAGTCGAAACGCCAACGGGGCAGATCTCGCTGCCCTCTCATCTCAACGATAGGGAGGACGCCGTGGGGCGGCTACGCAAGCGCTACGTCGACGGACGCTGGGGCCAGGTACACCTGCGCGTGACCGAGCCCGAGCACCCCTCGGCACGACCGATCGTGTGTCTGCATCAAAGCCCGCTCTCGAGCCGAAGCTACGAAACCTTCATGCGCGAGATGGCAGGCGATCGCCGCGTGTTTGCGATCGACACGCCCGGCTACGGCGAGTCGGACCCGCCGCCCGCGCCCATCGCCAGTATTGCGGAATACGCGGCCGGCCACGGCGAAGTGGTCGACGCACTCGGCCTCGGCGAGATCGACATTGTGGGCACACACACGGGTGCACGCATGGCGGTCGAGCTGGCGCTGCAGCGGCCGAAGCAGGTGCGGCACCTCGTGCTCGTGGGCTGCTCCTGCTACAGCGACGAGGAACGCGAACGCCAGCGTTCCTGGAACGAAGCCTCGTTCAAGGCGACCGAAGGATCGAACGGCGAACACCTCGTCACCACCTGGAAGAACTGGTCGCAGTTTCGCTGGGAAGGGGTGAGCGATGCCATGATCGAGCGCTACGTATCGGACAGCATCCGCGACCGCAGCCGGGCCACTTGGGCGCTGCAGGCGGTGTTCGCCCACGACATGAGCGCGCGCGTGCGGCTGGTGGATCAGCCCGTCCTCATCTTCAACGTGCGCGACGACATCTACGAAGCGACCAAGCGCGCCGGGCCGTTGTTGAAGCGAGGCCGGGTCGTCGACATGTCGCCGGCCGGTCTATGGTTGCTCGAGGTGAAGACCGCCGAGGTGGCCCGCATGGTTCGCGAGTTCTTAGCGCAACCCTGAGCGGCGAGGCGCGCCGTGGCCTTGCGTGTCGAACACCGCCTCGTAGGCATAAGAATGCTGGAAACGCCGGCCAGGGGCGCCTCTTGGGGGCGCCATCCCTGCCGGCGGCGACATCGAGCGGCGGCCGCGAAGGTATGGAGGCTAGCCCAATCTGCCGGCCAAGATAGCTCGCAGTGGTGCTAAACTTTCGCCTTCTTGCCGGAGAAAACACGCGTCGTGGCCAAAACCAAGAAGCCCAAGCGGTTCCAGTACTTGCGGGATTTTGAGAGCGGCCCGTCAAAGGAAATTCCTTCCTATAAGACCGTGCACGACGCGCGGATGGCGGCGATTGGCGACCTGCCGCCGCTCAACGCGCTGCGTGCGTTCGAGGCCGCGGCGCGGCGCTCCAGCTTCGCCAAGGCCGCCGTTGAACTCAATGTCACCGCGGCCGCCATCAGCCAGCAGGTCCAGGTGTTGGAGGCCTATCTCGGCATCAAGCTATTCCGGCGCTTGAGCCGCGGACTCGTCCTGACGAAAGTGGGTGAGGCCGTGCTGCCCGAGCTCACGCAGACGTTTGAGCGTTTGTCTGCCGCCGTCCAGCGACTGCGCGAAGGCGGGCGCCGGGGGGTCGTCACGATCCGCGTCTCACCGGCCTTTGCCATTCAATGGCTGGTTCCGCGCTTGCCCCTTCTTCTTGCCCAGCATCCGGACCTGGATGTTCGCATTTGGACGACGGCGCCAACCCAGGCGTTCTTCTGGCAGGACTGCGAGCTCGCCATTCGTTATCAGCCCAAGCCGTTTCCCGATCTCAACGCCGAGCCCCTCCTGCAAGAAGTGATCTTTCCCGTTTGCAGCCCGCAGCTCACGCGCGGCAAGAAACCGATCCAGACGCCTGAGGACCTCGCCTTCCATACGTTGCTGCACGACGAAAGCATGCTCCCGGTCGCCGGTTATCCGGATTGGAAGGACTGGTTGGCCAACGTCGGCGTCAGCGGCATCAACACCGATCGGGGACCGCGGTTCAACTTGTCCAACATGGCCATTCAGGCGGCCATCGACGGCTGTGGCGTGCTGTTGGGGCGGAGCGTGCTGGTCGCCGCCGACATCGACGCCGGGCGGCTAATCCGGCCACTCGCCGCCGACTATCCTTCGCACTTCCGATATTTTCTGCTCTCCGACTCGCGGGTGGACCGGGAAGCCGATATTCGTGCCGTCCACGACTGGCTGCTGGCGGAAGCGCGCCGATCGGCCTGACGAGACGCCGCGAGGCCGCGCACCCGTGGTTATCGGCCGGGCGGCGGCGGTTCCGTAGTCGGCGGAACGCCGGTCGGGATCGTGCCTTCGTGATGATGGCGTCGCAGCCATTTGCCGTCGACGCGTTGGAACACGTCGGTAATCCGCACTCGGTTCGCCATCGCGTTGGGAGGCTGGTAGCGAAAATTCAAGTAGTAGCGGGCGAGCGCGGTGTTCTCCCAGATGTCGACGACAACCGGATCTTCGACATTGATGGTCAGTTTGCCGCGCCTCTTCGACTGCCCGACGTCGTTCCTGCGAAAACGGGCACGGCCCTCCTCGCCGATGAAAAGTTCGGGCTCGAACATGTCCCAGATGGTGCTGTCGGGATGGTCCATCGTCCTCATCGTTTCGATGGAATGAGCGGCGAACGCATCAAAGTTCGCCTTGATCATGCGGACAATTTCTTTGCGGTCATCGAGGGGCATGGTGGTCCTCTGGGATCGAATGGCAGTTCGCACGCGGAGTCGGGCGCAGTGGTGCTGCCGACGCGCATCGGGCGTAACACTATTCGACGCTTTGTCGCGTGGGGGAAGAAAATGTTGGCGTCCACGCCTTTGCCTCCACCTAAGAATACGCACGCCAACACGCCGACCGATGACGCAGGAAAAGCGGCGGCGCAGGGCCGCCGTCGCGGCGTGCCGCGGCGGGCAGGGCTTTGGCCAAGACACCCTTGGCCAATGAGCAAGCAGTGGAAACACCGCCCACCCGCTGGTGTTTCCCGGCCGGCGCTCGTGCTCGTTCCGATCCCGGCTTTACACGCTTCCGGGGCGCGCGTAGGTTCCGACCGTGGGTAACAGGCGAGCCCCCGTGGATGCCCGGGATAAAGCTGATGTTCACGCGCGGACGCGGTCGAACCGGGGGATATGGCCACCGCCCATGCGGCGATCGGGACGCAGTTCGAGCCACGGCCGGGCGCAGAGAACCGCGCCGGGATTGCCAGGGCCCAGGCGCGTTCCGCCACCCGGCGAGCGTAAGACCGTTTTTGATGCCCCACGTTGAATCCAGATACGGCGCAGCCTAGGAGCCAGGACCATGAAAGAACCCTTCCATCACGCGATGATGCCGATGGCCAACCACGATGAGCGGGCCCGCGAGCAGATCGTGGCCAGCTTCAAGATTCACATGGAGGACCAGGTCTACCCGGCCAACGGCCTCGTGTATGAAAAGAAGATCAAGCCCGCCTTCACCAAGCAAAACGGACGCGAGCCGAAGGACCGCCACGAGGTTCGCAAGGCGATGAGCAGCGAGCCCTATTACCAGATGTGGTCGGCCATCGCGCGGACCCTGCAGGAGCAGCTGTGGGACAACGTCGGCCAATGCGTCGAGCGGCAACTGCCGGCGCTGATGGAGCAGGCCAAGGTCGGGCGGAAGACGCGCGGCAGCCTGACGCTCGACCCGAAGGTCGAGGTTCCTCGCTACAACGCCGACATCGATATTCACTGCATGCCGGGCGGTTATCACACTGAGTTGTGCGCCGGCGACGTTTATGCCGGTGCGCTCTATGACCGCGGTGGCTACTTCTATGCGCTGCCGTTGATGGGCTCCATGGCCCATCAGGTTCCGCAAGTCTGGTCGGGGTCACCGATCAGTCGCTCCGGCGTCAATGTCATTGCCCTGGTGCGACGAAAATTCCCCGATCTCAAGCCCAAGCGGATTCTTGACATGGGGTGCACGGTCGGAGGCGCCACCACTGCCTACGTCGAGCAATTCCCGGATGCGGAGATCTATGCGATCGACCTGGCGGCACCGCAGCTGCGCTATGGCCACGCGCGGGCGGAAGCCCTCGGGTTGCCGATTCATTTTTCCCAGCAGAACGCCGAGGCGACGAATTTTCCCGACGGCTATTTCGATCTGGTCGTGTCGCACGGCCTGTTCCATGAAACATCGTTCAAGGCCGCGCACAACATTTTCCGGGAAACCTACCGGCTGCTCCGGGCCGGCGGCGTGACGATGCATTCGGACCCGCAGTTCTCGCAAGGTCTGACGGCCCACGATTCGTTCATGCATGACTGGGACACCCACTACAACAACGAGCCCTTCTGGGGGACGTTGCACGACCGTTCGCCGGCCGACTGGCTGGCGGAGGCAGGGTACGACCGCGCGACCGTCCAATCGGTGTGGACGCGGCGCACCGTCGATGGCCGCCCCGACTTTGTGCCCGCCGGCGAGACCAGCCGCATTACCGGCGCGCAAATCTTCGGCGCCCGCAAGTAGCGAACGCTCCGAACCGCCTGGAGGCCAAGGGGGCAGGTGCGGCGTACCTGTCCCCCTTTCCTTGCCGGCCGCGTCACTGGCCCGGCGCATCGCCGGCACCTGGCCGCGTGGATGGGCCCCGCGAGGACTAGAAGAACAAGTGTATTGCACCAGAAAATCTTGACTTGAACGGGTCGGTTCAACGGCGCGTAACTTGGCGTCGCCCCTCGTTTTGGCCGTCCCATCGACCGCCTGGGAGATTTCATGCACGCCGTTCCGCAGCCCTTCGCCCACGCCATGATGGCGCAGGCCCAACATGACGAATTGTCGCGCCAGAACTTCACGGTGACGCTGAAACTCTACATGACGGAAAACGTCTATCCGACGGACGAACTCGTCTACGAGAAGGTCGCCAAGCCGAAATTCATTCGCGAGCATCGGCGCGAGCCCAAGGACCATCACGAGGTTCGCAAATTGATGCTGCGCGAACCGACGACGCAGATGTGGTCGTCGATCGCCCGCACCCTGCAGGAAGTGCTTTGGTACAATGTCGGAGAATGCGTCGAGCGCCAGCTGGCCGACCTCAACGAGCGGGGTAGCGCCCTTGCACGAAAGCCGCTTGGCAGCCTGACGTTGGACCCGGCTTTCGTCGCGCCGCGCTATGTCACGGCCGTCGACATCCATGCGATGCCGGGAAACTACACCAGCAACGCGTCCGACGACGACGTCTATGCCGGGGCCGTCTTCGATCGTGGCGCCTACTACTACACGAAAGGTCAGTCAGGACCGCATCTGGATAGCGCCGGGCGCGGCAATGTC
>SHVP01000006.1 GCA_009694165.1 Alphaproteobacteria bacterium | reverse complement strand
GGTAGCAGGTTTTGCATGTAGGACGACGGCTGCAGGATGGTGAAGGACAGGCCTGACTCGATCACCGCCTCTTCGACGAACAGCTTGTTCCAGTGGTGCGGCAGCGAGCGCAGTTGGGGCCGCAGCACCGAGTGATAGACGAAGTGCTGCACCCCGGCTGTCCGGGCCGCCTGCACGATGCGCTTGCCGAACGAAATCTCCTCCGGATTCATGTTGGGCGGGATGTGATAGACCGCCTCGACGCCGCCGATCGCCCGGGCGACGTCGCTATCGCTGCCGAGGTCGCCGATCGCGGGCTCGGTGCGCTCGAGGCCGCTCATCGGCCCGCCTTCCTGCGGGCGGCGCGACAACAGACGGACGGTGTGCCCGGCCCGCAGCAGCGCCGGGACGATGGCCTGGCTGGTACGACCGCCGGCGCCAGTGACGAGAATTCTCACGCGTCCTCCCGCGGACAGAAAAGCACAAATCTCGCTGGGCCGAAACCGCATCGACCGTTGCACCGACCGCGCGCTCGCCGCCACACTGCGTCATGGCCTTTGCCGACCTCAAGCCGCAGGCGCCGCGCACGCCCGCCAACACCCGCCACCCCGAACGCGCGACGTGGTACGGCGCCGAGGCGCTGCGCCGGTCGGCGGCTGCCGCAACCGCCACCCGGACGGTGCTCGACGTTCCCTTCGGGGCGGACGACGAGCAAAGGCTCGACCTGTACCTGCCGCCCGACCCGGCGGCGCGGGGCGTGCCGGTGCTGCTCTTCTTCCACGGCGGCGCCTGGGCGCACGGCTACAAGGAGTGGAACGGCTTCATGGCACCGGCCCTCGTCGACCTGCCGGCCATCTTCGTCTCGGTCTCCTATCGATTGCTGCCCGACCACCGCTTCCCGGCCGCGCTCGACGACGCCGTGGCGGGCCTTGCCTGGGTCCACGCGCACATCGCGAAGTATGGCGGCGATCCCGCCCGCCTGTTCGTGGCGGGCTGGTCGGCCGGCGGGACGCTGGCCGCCCTGGTAGCGCTCCGCCGCGAGCTATACGCCCGCCATGGCCTGCCTACCGACGTGGTCAAGGGCTGCGCGCCGTCGAGCACCGGCTTCGTGCTGCGCGCCGACGTCCCGGCGCCCGGCAATCGCGGCTGGACCTATCGCCAATCCCTGTTCAGCCGGCCGGGCGACGATCGCCTGGCGAGCCCGCTCGCCCATGTGCACGGCGACGCGCCGGCTTTTTTCATCAGCTACGGCGCTAACGACTTTCCCCACGTGATCGCCACCAGCACCGCCATGGCGGGCAGCCTCACGCAGCACGGGGTGCCGCTGCGGCTCCGCGTCTACCCCGACGCCGACCATTACCAGAACAACCTCGACCAGGGCCGGCGCAACCATGACTGGGCCGACACCATGCGCCGCTGGATGGCCGCGGGTCGGTTGCCGCCGTGAGCTATTTCCGCCGCTGACTCGTGCCGGCGACGCCGAGATGCGACGGCCGCAGCTGCAGCGACGGCCGCTGGATCACGCGGACGTACCAGGCCGCGAGCGTCGGATGCTGTGGGCGCCAATCGAGCGCGGCGTCGCCCGGGTCGAGATCGAGTCGCTGCAGCGGCCGCCGCAGCTCCATAAAGCTGAGGCCGCCGGCGAAGCAGACGTGGCCGATATGAAAATCGTCAGCGCTGAAGGCGGCGGCGGCGCGGTCCATGATGGCGAGACTGTGGAGGACACGCTTGCGGTCGCGCCGCATGTCGGCCTGCGGCCGCTCGGCCGCAGGCCGCAGCAACTGGACCGACAGGCGCGACACCGCATCGAACAGGCCATCACCCAACACCATCTGGGTGAGCGCTTTCCAGCGCGTGCCATCCTGCGGGAACAAGCGCCGCCCCTTGCTCAGCGAATCGAGGTACTCGCAGGACAGCAGGCCGCTGTAGAGCACCAGCCCGTCGTCCAGCACCAGCACCGGATGGCGCCCGAGCGGGTTGTAGTCCCAGATGATCGCCTGCTCGTCGATCGGGTTGTTGACAACAAACTCGAGCTGGTCGAGCACGCCGGCTTCAGCCGCCACCACCAGCACCTTGTGGACGTAGTCGTTGCCGCTGAAGACGAGTTTCATGGCGATTTCAGCCGACCTTGTCGCCGGCCGCGAGCGCGACCACGTCGATCTCGATCAGCGCATCGGGGTGGCCGAGCCGGCTTACCTCGACGATCGTGCCGGCCGGCCACGGCTTGCTGAACAGCTCCGACTTGACCTTCAGCCAAACGCCGACATGGGTCATGTTGGTGAGATACGTGGTGGTCTTGACGACCTTGGCGAGACGGGACCCGGCCGCCGCCAACAGACGATCGACGTTGGCGAGGGCCTGGCGGATCTGCCGCTCGGGCTCGTTCTTGCCGAGCAGCGCGCCCGCTTCGTCGATCGCGACCTGGCCAGAGAGGAAAATCAAATTGCCGACCCGGTACCCGGCGGCGAGCGCGAAGCGCTCGTAATCGCGGTCGGGCGTCGGGATAATCCGGTGGGCGTCGAGATCGGTCATGGGCTCCTCCGCTCAGGGCCGGTCATCCTAGGCCAAGCCGACGGCGCCCGGCATCGTTCTGTTCCAGAATAGGCCGTGGTCACCGTCCCCGCTGACTGCAAACAACCGCCCGGCGCGATGGTCCCGGTCATCGACCGCGGCCGCTGCGAGGGGTCGGGCGAGTGTGCCGAGGTCTGTCCGTTCGGCGTGTTCGAGGTGCGGCGCCTGCGCGGCAACGAGTGGGGCGCGCTGCCGCTCCTGGCGAAGCTCAAGGTGCTAGCGCATGGCGGCGAACAGGCTTTCGCGGTCCTGGCCGAGGAATGCCGCGCCTGCAACCGCTGCGCCGCCGCCTGCCCGGAGGCGGCGATTACGATCGCGCTGTTGCGTTAACGATGGTTGAAACACACCGAGAGATTTCGGCTGAAGCCGTGCCGAACACATGAAAAGTGACCTAGCTGAGTTCCGCGACTACTCGCTAACCGATATTATCGACGCAGTTGCGGCTGACACATTGATCGGTCTCCCGACTAGTACGGAGATGGCTTCGAGGGGAGCTGTTGAGAAGTGGTGCCGCCTGCGTGACTCGAACACGCGACCCCATCATTACGAATGATGTGCTCTGCCAGCTGAGCTAAGGCGGCGATGCGGTGAAGGCGGCGCCACCATAAGCCGCGCCCATCGGCGGCGTCAACGCTCGGCGGCGGCCCGGCCCAGCCGGGCGCGCGCGTCGTCACCCGCCGCGCCATGGACCACCGGCTCGGCGCTCGCCGCGAGGTCGTCGATCGGCGCCGCCCGGCGCCGCTGCGCCACGGCCAGCCCATCCTCGTTGGCCGCCGGCAGCACCGTGGGCGGCACCCAGTGCAACGTGTCGAACGCGCCGCATTGCTGGCACAGCGCCTGCCAGCCGTCGTGGCGATGGCCGCAGCCGGTGCAACGCCAGGCCTCGGGCAGGGTGGGCCCCTGCATCCGCCGCCGCCAACTTTCGGCGGATGCCCGCGACGCGGGCTCGGCCTCGTCGATGGCGGCCATCAGGCGCAACACGCGGAGATCGTTCGTCGTCGCCGCCGCGATGGCAAGTTCGCTCCGCGCCTTCGCCACCTGCCCGGCGGCAAGGGCCGCCTGGGTCAGCAACAGGCGCGCCTCGAGATGCTCGTGGCCGGCCGCAGTCAGGCGCTCGGCCCGGGCCAGGCGTCGCGCCGACGTTTCGGCCTCGTGCAAATGCAGGAACGAGCGGGCGAGCGCGTCGTGCGGACCCTGCTGCCAGGTCGCGGTCAGTATCTGATCGGCCTGACGCGCGCGGTTGCGTGCCGCCGCCAGCGCCGCAGCCAGCACCGCGGCGGGGACGAAACCCGGATCGGCGCGGTGGGAGGCCAGCGCCAGGTCTTCGGTCGACGCTGAGCCGTCCGTGGGCGCCGTCCGCGCCTGTTCATAGCGGGCGATCGCGCGCCGGCGGCGGGCATCGGCCTCGCCGATCAGGCCGGCCGCGAGCGCGCGCTCGGTGACCCGCTCGACCTCGCGCCAGTGGCCGGCCTTGGCCTCGAGGTCGAACAGCGCGGTCAACACCCAGGGCGTGCCGGGATTAAGGCGGTAGGCGCGGCGCGCCAGGTTCAATGCCTCGTCGCCATGGCCGAGCCGGTGCGCCTGCATG
Organism: Alphaproteobacteria bacterium; assembly: GCA_009694165.1. The sequence goes on along the minus strand of SHVP01000006.1, from coordinate 47,049 downwards.
GCAAGGCCGCGCAGGCCGAGGAACTCGGTCTCAGGCTTTTTCAGCATGGCGCCGTAGTAGAGCCGCATCGCCTGCTCGTCGCCGGCGAGCTGGGCGCTTTGCGCCGACAGCAGCATCGACAGCGGACTGCCCGGCAGCAGCGCTTCGGCCTGGCGGGCGAAGCCCAGTGCCGCGGCGCGGTCGCCGGCCGCGACCGCGACCATGCCGCGCGACAACAGTCGTTCGCCCTTGTCGCGCTGCCGGCGCGCGCGCCGCACCTTGACGCCGACGGTGAGGTAGCGGACGGCGCGCCACAGGACATGGAGCAGGAAGCCCGCAGCAAACAGTAGAACGACGAGACCGACGCCCACGGCCGTCGGCGCCTCGATGCGGAGGTCTTCGGCATCGACGACAATGCGACCCGGCTGGTCGGCCATCCAGACGCCGAGCAATGCCAGGCCGACGAGTACCGCCACGCCCGCCATCAGGCGGCGCATGCGGTTACGACCCTCCAAACACGGCGAGCAGGCGCTGGTCGAGCTCGCGCAGCGCCTGGTCGAGGGCAAGGCGGCCGCCGGCCGCCTCGATCCACGGCGCCAGCACGGCGGCGGCAACGCCCTGCAGGGCGCCGAGTTCGTCGACCGCTTCCTGCAGATTGTCGTCCTTGAGCTGGAACTCGGCGCGCGCCACCACCGCCTCGATCGACGGCCCGGGAATAACTCCGACCCGGCGGATGACGACGAGGCTTTGCAGGCGATGCCAGGTGCGCCGCCACCAGCCGTCGCCCTCCTCGATCGTCGACGACGACAGGGCCTGCGGCGCCAGTTTTGCGAAGCGCTCGCGCAGATCGGCGACGGTGGGAACACCGCGCGCGGCGTAGGGGACGAGGTCGGCCAACGCCGTGGTGAGCGTCGGATTGCCGGCGACGAGCGCGCGGAAGGTGTTGAGTTCGGACTGGAACGGCGCGCCAAGGCGGGCCGATTCGCGAAGCCGCGCAACCAGGACCGCCAGCGCGCCGGCGGCGGCGCCCTGCGCCGATTTGGCCTCGAGCTGACGCACCCGCGCGGCGAGGTCGGCAAGCGCGCCCTCGACACGCTCGACCGCCGGCAGCCGGGCTTCGAGTTGGCTGAGGCGCTGGAGGTGCTCGGCCACCTGGGCGTTGGCTGCCTGGTCGTCGGCGACGCGGCGTTCGAGCGCCGCCAGGCGCCAGGCGCCATCAGCGAGCGCCGCGGCGTCGGGCATGGCCTCGCGTTGCAGGCGCAGGCGCTCGTCCAGCTGGTCGAGCCGGGCCGCGAGCCCGTCGAGGTCGGCGCGCTTGAGACCTTGCTGAACCAGAGCCTCGATCTTGCCGAGACGGTCGTCGAGCGCATCGCTCCGCGAGTCGAGCGCGCCGCGCAACCGCTTCAGCAAATCGAGGTCGGCAGCGACGGCGGCAAGGCGCGCCTCGGTGGCGGCGAGTTGCGCCGTCAGCGCCGTCAACGCGGCCTGGTCGTCGCGTTGCGTCGCCATCCAGGCGGTGATTTCCACCGCGACGCCGGCGCCGAGCAGCACGCCGACGACGAGAAGCGCCATCCAGCCGAACCAGGAGCGCCGCAGCTTGGCGACGGGGGGCGCGGGGGCGTCGCTCATCGCGGACTCCCGGCCGGCGCGGTGCCGACCAGGTCGAGCACGCCCTCGAGATCGGTGCGGAGCGCGATGCGCACCTGGCGCCAGGGCAAGGCCGAGCAGGCGGCCGCCACCGTCGGGCTGATACAGATGGCGTCGAGATGCCGGGCGGCTTCGGCCGCGCCGGAGGCTGCGAGCACCGCGGCGAAGGTGGTGGCGGTCCGCACCGACAACAGGACGACGCCATCGAGGCGCCGCTGACTAATCTTGTCGAGGACATCGGGCGACAGGCGGGTGGCCGCGACCGAGCGATAGGCGATGACGCGATCGACGCGAAACCCGGCCGCGCGCAGGTCGTCGTCGACGCTGCCGGCGACGTGGTCACCCGAGACATGGACCAACCGCCCCTTGGCCGCGGCAAAGGTCTTCTTGGCGAGGGCGACGAGGGCGTCCGAGTCGCCCTCGGCCGCCTCGACCGGGTGAAAGCCGCCCTGGCGCAGGATATCCGCCGTCGCCTGGCCGACCGCGAGCGTCGGCACATCGCGGCGCTTGGTCGCCGCGGCCAGCGCATTGGCCCCGTTCTGGCTGGTCACCAGGACGCCCTGGACGGCGGCGAGATCGATCGTCAGCCCGGCGACGGGCTCAATGGCCAGCATCGAGGCCTGGACGCAGGAATGCCCGGCCTGCTCGAAGCGGGTGGCGGTGCGATCAGCCTCGGCCCTGGGTCGTGTCAGCAACAAACGCATTCGGAGGGGAGTCTACGCGCTTTTGAAGAAGTCGGGACCGCCCTTTCGCCGCAATTCGGCACCAGCATCGGCGCCGAGTTGCGAGCCCTCGCGCGCCGCCCCGCGCCGCTCGGCTGCGAACGCGGTGCGCCCGTCGGGCGACACGATGAGCGCGCGTAGCCAAAGCACGTCGCCCGCGATCTCGGCGAGCGCCGCAATCGGCGTGCGGCACGACCCGTCCAATGCGGCCAGAAGCGCCCGTTCGGCGCCGACACATAGCGCCGCCAGCACTGCGTTGAGCGCCGGAAGGAGCGCCGCGGTCGCCGCGTCGGCCAGGCGCCGCTCGACGCCGATCGCGCCCTGCGCCACCGCCGGCAGCATCTCGTCCGGCGTCAGAATGGCGTCGGCGCGGTCGGCGAGGCCGAGCCGGGTGAGGCCGGCGATCGCCAGCACGGTGGCGCCGGCCACCCCTTCGCCCAGCTTGCGCAGGCGCGTGTCGACGTTGCCGCGAAACTCGACCATGCGGAGGTCGGGGCGCCGGTGGAGAAGCTGCGCCCGACGGCGCAGCGACGAAGTGCCAACCACCGTTCCCCGCGGCAGCGCGGCCAGCGAGGCGATTCCCGGCGCCAGCAGCGCATCACGCGGATCCTCGCGCGGCAGGATGCAATCGACCGTGAGTCCGGCCGGTAGCGCAGTCGGCATGTCCTTCATCGAATGGACCGCGAGATCGATGGCGCCGGCCGTCAGCGCCTCCTCGATCTCCTTGGTGAACAAGCCCTTGCCACCGGCGTCGGCGAGCGAACGGTTCTGGATGCGATCGCCGCTGGTGCGAATGACGACGATCTCGACGCCGCGCCCGGCGAGCGAGTCATGCGCGGCCAGGAGCCGATCGCGGACGAGATTGGCCTGCACGAGCGCAAGCGGCGAGCCTCGCGTGCCGAGGCGCAGCGGGTGATGTCCTTGCCCGGTCATGGTGGCAATGCTAGAGCCAAGCCGCGCGCCGGGCGACCCCAATCACCGGCCAGCCGGAGTCACCGTGATCGTGCTGGGCATCGAAACGAGTTGCGATGAAACGGCCGCGGCCGTCGTGCGCGACGATCGCACGATCCTGGCCAGCGTCGTCCGCTCGCAGCTCGACGAGCATCGCCCCTATGGCGGGATCGTCCCCGAAATCGCCGCGCGGGCGCATGTCGAACTATTGGATGCCCTGATCGCCCAAACGATGACTAAAGCAGGCGTTCGCTTTCGCGATCTCGACGGGATTGCCGCCACCGCCGGACCGGGACTGATCGGCGGCCTGATGGTGGGCCTGGTGACCGGCAAGGCGCTGGCCGCGGTCAGCGGGTTGCCATTGGCGGCGATCAACCACCTCGAAGGGCACGCGCTGTCGCCTCGCCTGCTCGCCGACGTGCCGTTCCCCTTTCTGCTCTTGTTGATCTCCGGCGGCCATTGCCAATTGCTGTCGGTCGAGGGCGTCGGTCGCTACGTGCGGCTGGGAACGACCATCGACGACGCCGTCGGCGAGGCGTTCGACAAGGTGGCGAAGCTGCTCGGCCTCGCCTATCCCGGCGGGCCGGCCATCGAGGCGGCGGCGGCGCGCGGGCGCGCGGGGCGCTTCGACCTGCCACGGCCGATGGTGCGGCGCCCGGGCTGCGAATTTTCGTTTTCCGGTCTGAAGACCGCCGTGCTTCACCGCGTGCGCGATCTGTCGCGGGCGATGCCGATGGGCGCCCAAACCGTCGACGATCTCGCCGCCGAGTTCCAGGCGGCGATCGTCGCAGTGCTGGTCGATCGAACGGCGCATGCCATCGCCTTGATCCGGCAACGTCATCCCGGCATCGAGCATCTCGTCGTCGCCGGCGGCGTCGCGTCCAATCGCGCCATCCGCGACAGTCTCGATTCGCTTGCCTCGGCGCACGGCCTTAGGATGATGGCGCCGCCGCCCTGGCTCTGCACCGATAACGGCGCCATGATCGCCTGGGCCGGCGTCGAACGGCTCCGCCTCGGCCTTGTCGATCCGCTCGACGCGCCGGCGCGAGCGCGCTGGCCGTTGGCGAGCTGAATTACGAAGTCGGAGGCTGCGATGGTAAGCGAAAAACAGGTGCCCGAGCGCGTCGAGGTGCGTCCCGCTTTCCCGACGCCGGTGCTGATGGCGCAGATCCCCGACGCCGACAAGATCAACGCCGACCTGAAGAAGCTCATTCTGGCGCGCGAGAAATCGACGCCGCCGCGCGACTCCTACGACAGCAATATCGGCGGCTGGCATTCGGAGCGGGACTTCATGAAGTGGGGCGGCAAATACGGCAAGCGCCTCGTCGAAACGGCCGAGGTATTGGCCGAGCGCATGACCGCCAGCCGCAGCGGCCGACCGGTCGAACTCAAGTGGCGGGTCAACGCCTGGGCCAACATCAATCGCAAGGGCCACAGCAACGAGCTCCACGTCCATCCGGGCGCCTACTGGTCGGGCGTCTATTACGTCGACGACGGCGGTTGCGCCCAGCACAAGGAGTTCGGCGGCGAGTTCGTGATCATGGACCCGCGGGGCCCCGGCCCGTCGATGTATGCGCCGCTGTTGTGCTTCCGCGGCCCCGGCGGCAACTCCGTCGGCGCCACCGAACTGCTGACCCCGCGCGCCGGCATCATGGTGATGTTTCCGTCGTGGCTGTCGCACGGCGTGCGGCCGTATAACGGCGACGGCACGCGCATCTCGATCTCGTTCAACCTAAGCGTCGCCGAGTAGGACGCGGCGGCGCCGGTGCGGTCGCTCGGTATCATCGGCGGCGGCGCGTGGGGAAGCGCGCTCGCCCATCTCGCCGCCACCAACGGGTTGACCACCACGCTCTGGGCCCAAGAGCCCGAGGTGGTGGCGGCCGTCAACGACGCACACCGCAACCCGTTGTTCCTGCCCGACATCGCCCTCAACCCAGCCATTCGTGCCAGCGGCGACCTCGCCGAGGTGTGCCGGGCCGAGGCCGTGCTGGTGGCGGCGCCCGCCCAGCACGTGCGGGCGCTCTGCCGACGGGCGGCACCGTCGTTGCGCGCGGGCACGCCGGTGGTCATCTGCGCCAAGGGCATCGAGCAGCAGAGCCTCGCGCTGATGAGCGAGGTGGTCGCCGAGACCCTGCCGCACGCCGTAGTCGCGGTGCTCTCCGGGCCCACCTTCGCCCGCGAGGTCGCGCAGGGCCTGCTGACCGCGGTCACCCTCGCCTGCGTCGATGCGGCGATCGGCCGGGCGCTCGCCGAGGCGCTGGGCAGCCGTAGCTTTCGTCCTTATCTCAGCGCCGACGTGATCGGCGCCCAGATCGGCGGCAGCGTCAAGAACGTGCTGGCGATTGCCGCCGGCATCGTCGTCGGCCGCCACCTCGGGGAAAACGCGCGCGCCGCGTTGATCACGCGCGGCCTGGCCGAAATGCTGCGACTGGGCGAAGCCCTCGGCGCCAAACGCGACACCTTGATGGGGCTGTCGGGCCTCGGCGACCTCGTGCTCACCTGCGGCTCGCCGCAATCGCGCAACATGTCGCTTGGCGTGGCACTCGCCGAGGGCGCCACCCTGGCAACCTATGTGGCCCAGCACCGATCGGTCGCCGAAGGGGTTTTTTCGGCCGCCGCCGTTGCCGCCTTGGCCAACCGCCACGGCGCCGACATGCCGATCGCCGCCGCCGTCGATCGCATCCTCCGCAGCGCTGTCGGCATCGACGAGGCCCTTCGCGACCTGCTCAGTCGGCCACTGCGGAGCGAGTGAAGAGAGCCCCGATGATTTATGTCGTCCATTGCGCCGACCACGCCGAAGGCGAGCGGCGCCGGCGCGAGTTCGCCCGCCCGCATCTCTCCTACGTGAAGCGGCACAGGGCGCGTTACCTGGTCGCCGGGCCGTGTCCGGCCGACGAGAACAACGCGCTGTGGTCGAGCCTGCTTCTGATCGAAGCCGACTCGCTCGCAGCGGCGCGGAACCTGATGGAAAATGATCCCTATTTCAAAGGCGGCGTCTGGCGCGAGATGACGATCCGCCCGTTTCGCGCGGTCGCCGGCAGTTGGCTTCCCCCCGGAATGGAGATCGACCTTGCCGACTATTAGAAGGAATCTCCGGCATCCGGGGCGATGACCTCGGCAGCGCGATAACCTGCCGGTGGCGACGCGACCATGGCCGAGGCGCCGCCGCCTGAGTTAGAGTCGGCCGGCACGCGACCGCGGGGAGGGTGATGGCCTATTACATTTTCTATGGCACCGACTCGGCGAAGGGCGCCGAATTGCGTGAAAAGTTTCTGTCCGACCATCGGCGACATATTGCGTCGATCGCCGACCGCATCATGCTGGGCGGACGGTGCCCAGCAGTCGACGGCAACCCGCGCAATGCGAGTTTCCTCGTGGTCGAAGCGGCGAGCGCCGCGGACGCCCGGACGCTGATCGAGCGGGACCCATTTTACAGCGCTGGCGTGTGGGAGAATCAGGTCATCCGCGAATTTCAACCGCTCGCAGGCGCGTGGTCGCCGGGCAAACGCGGATGAATTACTGGCTGATGAAGACCGAGCCTGAGACCTGGTCGTGGGACGATCAGGTGAAGAAGGGCGTCGAGCCGTGGAACGGCGTCCGCAACTTCCGTGCCCGCAGCAACATGAAAGCGATGAAGAAGGGCGACCGCGTGTTCTTCTACCATTCGGGCGACGAGCGCCAGATCGTCGGCATCGTCACCATCGTGCGCGAGGCCTACCCCGATCCGACCGATGAGAGCGGCCGTTTCGTCTGCGTCGACGTCAAGACTGACGTGCCGCTGAAGCGCCCGGTCACCTTGAAGGAGGCGAAGGAGGCGGCAGAGTTCAGCGACATGGAACTGGTGCGCCTGTCGCGCCTGTCGGTCCAGAAGGTGGCGCCGGCCGCCTGGCGGCAGCTCTGCAAGATGGGGGGCGTCAAGCCCTGACCAGTGCCGGGTTTCGCGCGCGGCCGGGAGCGCCGCCACCCGGGACCACGCTCTGCCGGGCGGCCGACATTGCCGCCGGCGCCGCCAAGGTGTTCACCTTCGGCGCCGGTGCCGACCAATTCGAGCTGTTCGTGCTGCGGCCGCCGTCACGCGTTGCGCCGCCGGAGGCCTTCGACGGCCCCGACGGCCTGGTCGCCTACGTCAACGATTGCCCGCACGCCCACGCGCCGCTCGATTGGCAACCGGGACAATTTCTCGACGCCGCAGGAACCCATCTCCTTTGCACCATGCATGGCGCGCTGTTCCGGATCCACGACGGCTATTGCCTCAACGGCCCGTGCCCAGGACTCAGCCTGACGCCGGTGCCAATCGTGGTGACCGACGGCCTGGTGTGCGTGGCCTGAGAGAGAGCCCGCGGCCGGTGCGGTCACGCTTCCTCCCAGGCCACATAGGTCAGTCCGGGCCAGAGGGAGCGCCAGCGGGCGACCTTCTGCCTATAGATCTCCTTGGTGATCTGACGCTTGTTGGGGCGGACGACGAGGGCAAAGAGATCGGCGAGCCCGAACGGCGCCAGCACGTCGAGGCCGGTCGCGCCAGAGCGAACGACGATGGCGGTCGCCGTGGTCGGCCAGGTCATGGCTGCCTCGGCCAGCGAGTGCGCCGCCGCGATGTCGTAGCCGAAGCGATCTCGATACCAGAGGTGGACACGGGCCTGATTCTTGACTTCCGTCTTGACCGGAAGATCGGCCAGCAGGTCGCGAACATCTCGCTGATGGCGCTCTTCCGTCGCGGCGGTCAGGTCGGGATCGAAATAGACGAAATCGAGGTCGAGAATGCCGCGTGTCAGCGGAAAGCCGAAGGCATCGTTCCACACGCTTTGGGCGATGCAGCCCGCGCCCAGGTACCACCCGGGCAGCGCGATGTCGGTGGCGCGATCGAACACCGCCCGCGCATAGTCATTGCGGCGGAGAATGCCGTGGAGGCGTTCGCTTGCCGCCCGCGCGGGGTTCGCGACGCCAGGAAGGTCCCGTAGTCCTCGGCCACGTCGTCTACGGCTGTGGCAAAGAGGCGGGCGCCGTCGGCGGGCGTCGCCAGCGACGGATCGGAGGCGACGCAGCCGTCGGGAAACTTGGCCCGGTACTCGACCTCACTGCGATAGGACTGCGCCGCCGGCGCCACCCCCGGTGCCATCGGCGGCTTCGGCGCCGCGGGCACCGGGTGCTGGGTCACGGCGATTTCGCTCGGCGGCGCATGGACGCCCTCGCGGTCCCCATACAGGTCGCGGCGCAACGCCGTCGTGCGGTTCCCCATCCACCAGTTGACGAAGCGACGGCGCAGGGCCGCGCCGTCGTCGGCCGCCCTCCCGTCAATCGTACGGCTCCACTCGTGCAGCGCCCCGATGTTGCCGCCGTGGCCGTTTACCACGTAAAGACGGCGAAAGCCGTGGTGGAGGAGCGAGCGGCCATAGTCGCCGCGCACGGCGAGAACCGTCTCGCGCGACAGCGTCAGCGAACCGGCAAAATCGAGGTGGTGCTCGGCGACGCCGATCGGCAACGGCGGGCCACATAACCCGCCCACCCGCTCGGCCACCGCCTGCGCGACCGCCTCGGCGCACAGCGTATCGGTGCCGATTAGGCCGTTGGAGCCATGCTGTTCGGTCGAGCCGACCGGAATCAGAATGCCGGTGGAGCGTTTGAGATAGGTATCGACCTCTGGCCAGGTGCAGTGGTCGAGGCGCATCAGAGCAGGCGCTTGGCGCGCATCTCTTCGTCGTAATAGCGAGTTTTCGCCTTCACCGCCCGCCGCTCCAGCCCATAGAGCTTGTAGCCTTCGCGATCGAGGAAGCGGCGTGCTCGCCGGTTGCGGTCGATCACCCGCACGTTGATGACTTCGAAGTGTTTGCGCGCGTATTCCTCGATCACGTCGAGCAGTTCGATCGCCACTCCCGTTCCGCGCGCCGAATCGCGGACGAACATCAGGACTATATCGGCCTTGTGTCCGCTGAAGGGTTGATCCTGCCCACGCAGTCCGATAGCCCCCGTCATCCGCTCGCCGGAAAAACTGCCGAACACGACGCCCTCTTTGACCAGTCTGCGGAAATAAGCGAGAACCCTGTTGCGCGGCGCTGGCGCATTGGTGGAGAACTCCTCCGGCTCGCTCCGCAGGGCAGAGAACCAGAGTTTGCGGAACGCGCGCGCGTCTTCTTCACCGAGTCGGCGAATCGTGCCCTTCATGGCCCCTCCCTGATCGCCCCCCCAGCGGTCCGCTTCGATTGTCCATAACTTTGCCGGAACAGCAATGGGCGCGTCGACGGCGCGGCTTGCGTCGCTCGGCGGGCCCCCTCGATAATGAGGCCGCGGCCCACCGCGGGCCAGTGGCAATGCGACCAGGAACGGTTGGGGGGATCCGCCATGTCGGAGACAGTTTATCCGGTCCCGCGCGAATGGGCGGCGCGAGCCTGGTGCGATGAGAGCTGCTACCAGGAAATGTACCGCCGCTCGCTCGCCGACCCGGAAGGATTCTGGCGCGAACAGGCGGCCCGCATCGACTGGATCAAGCCGTTCACTCGCGTCAAGAACACCAGCTTTGCCGGCGCGGTTTCGATCAAGTGGTTCGAGGGCGGCAAGCTCAACGTGTCGGTCAACTGCCTCGATCGCCACATCGCCAGGCGGGGCGACCAGACCGCTATCCTGTGGGAGAGCGACGACCCGTCCCAGTCGAAGGCCATCAGCTACCGTGAAGCCTTGGCCGAGGTGTGCCGCTTCGCCAACGTGCTGAAGGCGAACGGCGTCCGCAAGGGCGACCGCGTCACGATCTACATGCCGATGATCCCCGAGGCGGCCTACGCGATGCTGGCCTGTGCGCGGCTGGGCGCCGTCCATTCGGTGGTGTTCGGCGGCTTCTCGCCCGAGTCGCTGGCCGGACGAATCCTCGATTGCGCGTCGACGCTGGTGGTGACGGCCGACGAGGGCGTGCGCGGCGGCAAACGGATTCCGCTGAAGGCCAATACCGACGAGGCGCTCGCCCAGTGCCCGGCGGTGCGCAAGGTCATCGTTGTCGCCCATACCGGCGCCAACGTGACGATGCAGGCAGGGCGCGACGTCGCCTATGCCGAAGCCCGCGCCAACGCATCGGCGACGTGCGCGCCGGAACCGATGGATGCCGAGGACCCCTTGTTCATTCTCTACACCTCGGGCTCGACGGGAAAACCCAAGGGCGTTCTTCATACCTCGGGCGGCTATATCGTGTTCACCTCGCTCACTCATCAATACGTCTTCGACTATCACGACGGCGACGTCTATTGGTGCACCGCGGACGTCGGTTGGGTCACCGGCCACAGCTATATCGTCTATGGCCCGCTCGCCAATGGGGCGACCACGCTGATGTTCGAGGGGGTCCCGAACTACCCCGACTCATCGCGCTTCTGGCAGGTGTGCGACAAGCACCAGGTCAACGTCTTCTACACCGCGCCGACCGCCATCCGCGCGCTCATGCGCGAGGGTGAGGAGCCAGTGAAGCGCACCAGGCGCACCTCCCTTCGCCTGCTCGGCACGGTGGGCGAACCGATCAACCCCGAGGCTTGGGAGTGGTACCACCGCGTGGTCGGCGAGCGGCGCTGCCCGATCGTCGATACCTGGTGGCAGACCGAGACCGGCGGCATCCTGATCACGCCGTTGCCGGGCGCGACCACGTTGAAGCCGGGATCGGCCACGCGACCATTCTTCGGCGTCCGGCCGGCGATCGTCGACGCTGAGGGCAAGGTGCTCGACGGACCGGCGACCGGCAACCTGTGCCTGACCGATTCCTGGCCGGGCCAGATGCGCACCGTCTACGGCGACCACCAACGCTTCGTCGACACCTATTTCTCGCAGTTCCCCGGCAAGTACTTCACCGGCGACGGCTGCCGGCGCGATGCCGACGGCTACTACTGGATCACCGGACGGGTCGACGACGTGATCAACGTGGCCGGCCACCGCCTGGGAACCGCCGAGGTCGAAAGCGCGTTGGTTGGGCACACGTCAGTGGCCGAGGCGGCGGTCGTCGGCTACCCGCATGCCATCAAGGGCCAGGGCATCTACGCCTATGTCACCTTGAAACGGGGTATCGAGCCGAGCGAGGCGCTGCGCCAGGAACTGGTGCAGTGGGTCCGCAAGGCGATCAGCCCGATCGCGCAACCCGACGTGATCCAGTGGGCGCCAGGGCTGCCGAAGACGCGCTCGGGAAAGATCATGCGACGAATCCTGCGCAAGATCGCCGAGAACGACCCCGCCAACCTCGGCGACACGACGACGCTCGCCGAACCGCACGTGGTCGAAGATCTCGTCGCCAACCGGGCCCACCGATAGCGAGCCCACCCACTAGAAGTCGACGCAGATCCCCTTGCGTTCCCAATCGCCGTAGCGCGTCGGTTCGAGCCCCTTGGGGCCGCCAATTTCGTCGGCGCGAGCGGCCGCGGCCGGCGCCGCCGGCTTGGCCAGCGGGGCGGGGACCGCTGGGTTGGGGGCCGCCGGGGTCGCGTCTTGGCCGGGCTCCGTTGTCTTGTGCTTGTCCATGATTCGCACGCCTTTCCGCTGGCCGGTATGATAAGCGCCACTCACCCGGCGTCCAAGAACGCCAAGCCCCGCATCGTTCACCGATCCATGACCCACGCCCGTACCGCCACATTGCTGGCCGGCTGTTCGACCCTCGTGTTGGGGGTCGGCGCTGGCGTCGGTGGCGCCTGGGGCATCGTCGTCGCCCTCCTACTGCTCGCCGCCGGCCATGGCGCATTTCTCTGGACCGCCGAGCGCCTTGTCCTCGACGGCATGCCGCACTTCATCGCCAACAGCGCTAGTCACCCGATCCTGGTCAAGCTGGTCGAGCGCCTGGCCCGACGGGCGGCCCTGCCGCCGCCGCGCGTCGTCCTGATCAACAGCGAGCAACCGAACGCGTTCGCCCTCGCACGATGGCGCGGCCAGGTCTCGATCGCGTTGACCCGCGGGCTCGTCGCCATGCTGCGCCGCGACGAGTTGACCGGAGTCCTGGCCCACGAGATCGCTCACGTGCGCCGGCGCGATGCGATGTGGCTGACGGTGACGGCGTTCGGCGCCGGTGTGGGCTGTGCGCTGCTGGCTGAGGGCTGGCTGGTACTGGTCGGGCTGAGCACGGACTCCACCAGCTTCGTCGCCGCTCACTTCTTCGCCGCCGCTGCCGCCATAGCGGTACAGATGGCGGCTAGCCGGTGGAGCGAGTACGCGGCCGATGCCGCCGGCGCCGCCCTGTGCGGCCAGCCGGATTGGATCGCGGGCGCGCTCGAACGCCTGGAGCGGCAGACCATCGTTGGCGACAGCTCGCCGCTGCCGCCGTCGCTTGCCTCGGCGGCGCGCCTCCTCGGTGCCGGTCGCGATGCCCTCGCCGATCTGTGCTCGACCCATCCGGCGACCAGCTCACGGCTGCGCCGTCTGGCGCAGTTGGCCGGCGACGGCGATCCCTGGGCTTGACCAAGCGCAATGGCTGGATCCGGACGCGATAGCCGCGTAGCGGCGTTGTCGCTGCTCGACCGAGTCCTGCGCGAGCGCGTGCCGCTCGCCGATGCGTGGGAGCAGGCCCTGGCGGGGGAGGGCCGCGGCGTCCTGAGGCGCCTTGCGACGTTCGATCCGCGCGACCGCGGGTTCGTCCGCATGCTCGTCACCACGGCGCTCCGGCGCCTGGGACGGATCGATGCCATCATTGACTCGTTTTGCGCGCAGCCACCCGACGCGATTCTGCGGCAACTTCTCCGCCTCGGGACCGCCCAGCTCGTGTTCCTGCGCACGCCTCCCCATGCCGCGGTGGCGACGACCATGGCGTTAACCGACCGACTGGCGCCGCCGCACCGAGCGTTCCTGAACGCCGTGCTACGCCGCATCGCGGCGGCGGCTCCGACCCTCGCCGACGAGGACGCGGCCGAAGGTTTTCTGCCCGACTGGTTGCGACAGCCTTGGCGTGCCCACTACGGCGAGGACGCAGCGCGGGCCATCGAGCGGGCGAGCCTGATCGAGCCGCCACTCGACCTCACCCTCAAGGATCGGTCGGCCGAGTCGAGCACGCAATGGGCGGCTCGGTTGGCGGCGCGGGTGCTGCCGAACGGCAGTCTGCGTTGCACCACGTCCGGACCGATCGAGTCGTTGCCCGGTTTCGCCGAGGGCGCCTGGTGGGTGCAGGACGCCGCCGCGGCCTTGCCCGCCCGCCTTCTTGAAAGTGGCCTGACGCGACAGGGGACCGGCATTGCCGACGCCACGGTTCTCGACCTGTGCGCGGCGCCGGGCGGCAAGACGGCACAATTCGCGGCGGCCGGCGGCCAGGTGACCGCCGTCGATCGCGCGCCGCGTCGCCTCGACCGGCTTGCCGCCAACCTGCGCCGGCTGCACCTGGCGGCCGAGCTGGTCGGAGCCGACATGCTCGGTTGGCCGGACTCCCGGCTCTTCGCGGCGGTGTTGCTCGATGCCCCTTGCTCGGCCACCGGCACGCTGCGCCGCCATCCCGACGTCGCCTATCTCAAGACGGGGGCGGACGTAGCCAGCCTGGCGTCGGCGCAACGGCAGATGATCGCCGCGGCCGCCCGCCGCGTTCGACCAGGGGGCGTCCTCGTCTATGCGGTTTGCTCATTGCAACCCGAGGAAGGCGAGGCGATCGTCGCCACACTCGGTGACACCCACCCCGGACTCGTTCCGTTCCCGATCGAAGCCGACGAGGTGGCCGGCGAGGCCACCTGGATCACGCCCGCGGGGGAGGTGCGCACCCTGCCTTGCCATTGGGCCGAGCACGGCGGCCTCGACGGATTCTTCATCAGCCGCTTTCGCCGGCTGTGACGGTACGGCCGCTTGCAGCTAAGTCTTGAAGTTGGTAGAGAGGGCCATGACTCGCGCCGTCCGGATCGCTCCCTCGATCCTCGCCGCCGATTACGCGAAACTGGGAGAAGAGCTGCGAGCAATCGACGCCGCTGGCGCCGACCTTATCCACATCGACGTCATGGATGGACACTTCGTCCCGAACTTGACCATCGGTCCGGGCGTAGTCGCCGCGTTACGTAAGCACACGGCGCGCCCCTTCGACGTTCATCTGATGATCTCTCCGGTCGATCCCTTCCTGGCCGGCTTCGCCACGGCCGGCGCCGATATCATCACCGTGCATCCGGAAGCCGGTCCGCACGTCCACCGCACGTTGCAGCAGATCAAGTCGCTCGGCAAAAAGGCCGGGCTGTCGCTCAACCCCGGCACCCCGGTCGATCTCATCGATCCTCTGATCGGCGACGTCGACCTGATCTTGATCATGACGGTGAACCCGGGCTTCGGCGGCCAGAGCCTGATCGCGAGCCAACTCGACAAGATCCGGATCGTTCGCCGCAAGATCGACGCGTGCGCCCGTCACATCGATCTCGAGGTGGACGGCGGCATCACCGCGGCCAACGCCGCACAAGTCGTCGCCGCCGGTGCGGATATCCTCGTGGCCGGCACTGCCGCCTTCGCCGGCGGCCCGACCGGCTATGCCCGCAACATTGCCGCCCTGCGAGGATCGGCATGACCACCGACGCAGCGACCGACCTCGTCTCCCTGGCGCCCGGCACGCGGCGCGGCGCAGTCAAGTCCCCGGTGCCGCGGCGGCGGCTGGTCGACCTCTACTATGGCAGTAGCCTCTACCAGGCGCTGCTGGGACTGGGGCGGCGGCACGTGGTGCGTACCGTACCGCAGGAACCGTGGTCTGGCCGGTTGTCAGCGGCCAACGCGCTCTTCCAGGGTCGCTTCAGTTTTGCCGGACAGCTTGTGCAAACGCCGGGCCGCTCGCCCTGGGACGTCGCCGCCCCGTCGCCGCGCTGGTTCGCCGAGTTGCACGGCTTCGGCTGGCTGCGCGATTTTCGCGCCGCCAACGGTCTCACCGCCCGCCAGCACGCGCGCGATCTGGTCCGCGGCTGGATCGCCGGTTATCGCCGTTACCACGCCGCTGCTTGGGCCGAGGAATTGCTGGCGCGACGCATCCTTTCCTGGTTGTTCGCCTATGACTTCCTGCTGTTCGAGGCGGACGAGCCCTTTCAGCGCTTGTTCCGCGACAGCCTGCACGAACAGACGCATCATCTCGCCCGGATCGCCGGCCTGCGGGGCGTCGCCCTCGACGTGGCGATTGCATTGATGATCGCCGGCGAGACGATCGGCCTGCCACGCTGGGCGCGACGGGGGCGTTCGCTGGTCGACGCGGTCGTCGCACGCCAGGTGCTGGCCGACGGCGGGCATCGCTCGCGCAATCCGCTCGACCTGCACCGCACGCTGCGCAGCCTCCTCACCCTACGGTGGAGCCTAGTCTCGCTCAAATCGACGGTGCCGGAGACGGTCGCGCGCATGATCGAGCCGATGGCGGCAACGCTGCGAATGCTACGCCACGCCGACGGCGGGTTGGCGGCGTTCCACGGCGGCGATGAAGGCGATCCGACCCAAATCGATGAGACGTTGCGCGGAGAGGATACGCGCGGCCGCCTCGTCGTCTCGGCACCGGAAAGCGGCTTCGAGCGATTGGCCTCGGGCCGCACCTCGCTCATCTGCGACAGCCGTACCGGCGGCGATTTCGCCTCGGCCCTCGCTTTCGAAATGAGCGTCGGCCGCGACCGGTTGATCGTCAGTTGCGGCAGCTACCCCGACGCCGACGCTGCGTGGCACGCCGCGGCGCGGACGACCGCCGCCCACTCGGCCCTGGTGGTCGACGACCGCAACGCCGAATCGGCGCCGCCGCTCGATGATCCGCGGTTGACCGAAACGCTGCGCGGCGAAGAAGGATCGAGCGTCTGGCTCGAACTCGGCCACGCCGGGTATGTCCGTCGTTTTGGTCTGATCCAACGCCGCCGTCTGCACCTGACCAGGGACGGCCACGAGTTGGTCGGCGAGGACAGCCTGCGGCGGCCCCTCTCGCTACCGCGCCAGTTCGGCCGGGCGGCGAGTGCGACAACGGCGGCGATCCGCTTCCATCTGCACCCGGCGGTGAGCGCGTCGCTGGTCCGGCATGGCAAGGAAGTGCTGATGCGCCTGCCGTCGGGCGCCGGCTGGATGTTCGAGGCGGCATCGGGAGCTATTGCGCTTGAAGAAAGCATCTACCTCGGTCGCCGCGGCGATGCTCGCCGCACCCAGCAGATCGTCTTGACCTTGCCGATCGGCGAGCATGGCCTCGATATCACGTGGCGCTTCGCCCGCGTCGAGGACTGAAGTCTAAAGCTCCCAGCGACGGTAGCCGGCGGGCAAGGCGGCGTGGTGCCAGATGCCCTTGAGGTCGGCGACAAGGCCGGCGGGCTTCAGCAACCGGGTGAGGTCCGCCGCGGACATCACCCGGTAAGCCTGATGGGCCACCGCGCCAACGACTGCATCATAGCCCGTCGCCCGGTCGAGATCGGCCAGCAGCGTCAGGCCGTACTGTGCGCTGGCCTCGTCGCGGTCGGCGAGCGCATCGTGCACGTCGACGGCGAACTGCGCCGCGCGCAACCCAGCAATGACGTCGACGACCTTGGTGTTGCGGAGGTCGGGCACGTTCTCCTTGAAGGTCAAGCCCAGCACGAGGACACGTCCGCCCGGAGCGAGGAGTTTGGCGATCTCGGCCGCCACGAAAGTGCCCATGCCGTCGTTGATCCGGCGGCCGGCCAGGATGACCTCGGGGTGATGGCCGAGTTCGATGGCGCGCGTGGCCAGGTAATAAGGGTCGACGCCGATGCAGTGACCGCCGACGAGGCCGGGGCAAAAATCGAGGAAATTCCACTTCGTCTTGGCCGCGGCCAGCACGTCATGGGCCGACAGTCCCAGCCGGTGGAAGATCATCGTCACTTCGTTGATGAAGGCGATGTTGATGTCCCGCTGGGCGTTCTCGATCACCTTGGCGGCCTCGGCAGTCTTGATGTCGCGCGCCCGAAAGACACCGCCCGTCGTCACGGCGCCGTAGATCGACACCAACGTCTCAGTTACCGCGGGCGTCTGGCCAGCGACAACCTTGGTGATGCGCTCGACCGTGTGCTCGCGGTCGCCGGGGTTGATGCGCTCGGGCGAATAGCCGAGGAAGAAATCGACGCCGCAGCGGAGGCCCGACTCGCGTTCGAGAATCGGACCGCAGACATCTTCCGTCACGCCGGGGTAAACCGTGCTTTCGAAGACGACAATGGCGCCTTGGCCTAGCTGGCGGCCGACCATCGTCGCCGCAGCGCGCACCGGTCCGAGGTCGGGCTGATTGGCCTCGTCGACCGGTGTCGGCACCGTGACGATGAACACGTCGCGGTGGCGCAGACGCATGGGATCGGTCGTTACCGCCAGCGTGCTGGCGCGGAGCACGGCGGCGTCGATCTCGCCGGTGCGATCCGTTGCCGCTCCCAGTTCCGCGATCCGGGCGGCGCTGATGTCGAACCCAACGACGGGAAAATGTCGCGCCAGCGCAACAGCGAGCGGCAGGCCGACATATCCGAGGCCGATGACGGCGATCGTGGGAGAAGAAGCCATGCGTCTTGAACCGACCCGGGGTGTTAATCCCCACCCTCTACCCTGTCAACGTCGGGGGGCGAGCGCAGGTTTTTCTTGACGACGGCGCCGCGCCCATGCGATTGGTGAATCGTTCATGATGTGAACGCTGTGGGCCGGAGTAACCACCGCGATGGCGGAGCTTGGCTGCGGCAGCACTACCTTCCTGAATACCTTGACAATAATTACGCTCTCCTCGCTCGTGCCGCCATGCCGAAGGTAGCGGTCGCAGGTTGCGGCTATTGGGGCCGCAACCTGGTTCGCAACATGGCGAATCTGGGGGCCTTGGCGGCGCTCTGCGATCCCGACAGCCGGGTGACGGCGCCCCTGGCAGCCGAACACCAGGTGCCGGCGCGCGCCTGGGCCAAGATCCTGGCCGACTCGGCGATTGACGGCATCGTCATCGCGGCCCCGGCGGCCCAGCACGCGGCCTTGGCCGGCGAAGCGCTCGACGCCGGAAAACATGTCTCCGTCGAAAAACCGATGGCCCTCGACGAGCCGGACGCCGAACGCCTGTGCCGATTGGCGGCCGAACGACAGCGCATCCTGATGGTCGGCCACTTGCTGCAGTACCATCCGGCCTTTCTGCGACTGAAGGAACTCGTCGGCGAAGGCCGCCTCGGATGCCTGCAATATATCTACTCCACCCGGCTCAACTTCGGCCGGATCCGGCGCGAGGAGAACATTCTCTGGAGTTTCGCGCCGCACGACATTTCGATGATCTTGAGCCTTGCCGGCGAACTGCCGGATCGCGTGAGCGCCATCGGCGCAAACTACTTGCACAGAGACATCGCCGACGTAACGACCACGCATCTGGCCTACCGATCGGGCCTCAACGCCCACATCTTCGTCTCGTGGCTGCATCCGTTCAAAGAACAGAAGCTCGTCGTCGTCGGCGACCACGGCATGGCGGTATTCGACGACGGGCGACCGTGGGCGGACAAGCTGGTGCTTTATCCGCATCGCGTCGAATGGCGCCAAGGCCAACCGGTACCGGCCAAGGCCGAGGCACAGGCCGTGGCCGAAGCCGAACCGTTATCCGTCGAGTGCCGCCACTTTCTCGATTGCATCGCTACCGGCACAACACCGCGAACGGACGGGCAGGAAGGCCGGCGCGTCCTCAGCATCCTGCGCGCGGCCGATCAATCCATCCGTCTGGGACGGCCGGTTTTGTTGGCCGCGGGAGCATCGGCGCCGCGTGCCGAAAGCGGTATTCATCCAACGGCCATCGTCGATGAGCCCTGTCAAATCGGAGCCGGAACCAAGATCTGGCACTTCAGCCATATCCTCGCCCACTCGACGATCGGCAAGGACTGCGTCATCGGCCAAAACGTCATGATCGGGCCGCGCGTGTCGATCGGCGATGGTTGCAAGGTCCAGAACAACGTCAGCGTCTACCAGGGCGTGACCCTCGAAGAGGGCGTCTTCTGCGGCCCGAGCATGGTGTTCACCAACGTTCTCCATCCGCGCGCCGTGATCGATCGCTATGCCACCGAATGCGCGCTGCGCGACTATCTCGACACCATCACCTATACCGACCTGATGGCCTACCACCAGCATGTTACGACGCTCATTCCCGATATTTCGGGGATGGCGCGCGGCCTGGAATTTCGCTCGCCCTTTCTCAACCACCATGTCGTCGAGTTCGCCGCCTCGTTGCCGCGTCGGCTGACCGTGCCGGATCGCTTCAGTGATCGCAACAACAAGGCGATCGTCAAGAAGGCGCTCGCCCACCACCTGCCCAATGACCTCGCGTTCGCGCCGAAGATGGGGTTCGGATTTGGCATCGACTATGCCGGGTTGTGGCGCAGATCGTGGCGTTCGGCAGTTCTCCGCTTCGTGGAGAACGGTGACTTTCGGCGACTCGGTTTCTTCAGCACGACGGGCATCCCCTGGGCGCTGGAGAACAGCACCGCCGCCATCTGGATGCTGCTGACGTTTTCGCTGTGGGCGGAGATGTACCTGTTTCATCGGAGCCCGGCCGAGGTGGGGAACAAAATCAGGTCGGCGTTGGCCGCGTGATAGTGCGACCCTATTCCTCGCTGCTCGGGCTGCAGGCGATCGGCTTCGTGCTGGCGATCGTGTTCGCCGTGCTGGTCGGGGCGACCGTCGCTCCCGTCGACTTCGCGCGCTTCAGCCAGGTCTGGTCGGTCGTGCAGGTGGTGTCGGCTGTGTTTCTTTCCTGGCCCAACCACGCGTTGCTGCGCTTTGGCCGCGAGGAATTCACGACCACGGGCGGTCTAGGCACGACGACGGCGACGCGGCTGGTGCTCCACCTGGTGATGAACATCGTTGTCATCGCCGCGGTCGTCGTGTTGCAGGAAAGGCTGACGGAGCTCCTGCATTTGCCGGCCGGCGCCGCGTTCGCCATCGTCACGGGAATCACGGTCATTTCGCTCGCCGAGTGCGGCGGCTATGTCGCCCAGGTCACTGAGCGTTTTTCCGCCTACGGTTGGTCGCCGCTGGTGCAAAAGGCAATGCAGATTGCCACGGTAGCGGCCCTGGCGGGCGGCATCATCAGCGGGTGGGAAGGCTTGATCGCCGGCACGCTGATCGGCTCAGCCGCGGGCGGTTTGATCGCCTGGGGCCAGGTTCCCCGCCAGGCGTTGCGTCCATTCCGCCCGCGCTGGGCGGCCTTGCGGAGTCTTTTGGGCTACTCCTGGGCCCAGCCAATCGGTTCGGCCGCCGGGGTGCTCGTCGCCTGGATGGATCTGTGGTTCCTCGAACGGTTGACCAACACGACGACGACCGGCGTCTATGCCTGGGCGTACACCGTGTCGCTGGTGGCGGCGGCGGCTTTTCTGCCGTTATCGTCCATCCTGTCCCCGCGGCTCATTGATGCAAGCGTCCAGTCCAACGCGGACATGCAGCGTCGCTACTTGCGGGCCACGACGGGCCTCATCGCTCTCGCGGCGTCGGCGATCCCCTTGGCGCTCGCTGCGTTGGTCGCCCTGTTCTGGCTGATCGAGGCGGGTCCCTATGCCGCGGCATTGCCGCCGCTTCTCTTTCTGGTGTCCGCAATAGTGTTCCAGTTCGCGAGTTCACTCGCCACCCCCCTACTGGTGCCGCAGACGAGGCTGATGCCGGCGGTGGTGGCCATCAACGTGCTCGCGGCCGCCGTCAACGGCCTCGGCAACTGGCTGCTCATTCCCGTCCTCGGCGTCCTTGGACCAGCCGTCGCGACGACCGTGGCCTTCGCGACGATGGCGGTCGGCATGAGCAAATTGGCCGCCGGTGCCGCCGGCCATGGATCATGGGACACCGCCCGCCGCACGCTGGCGACCGGAGGCATCACCGTCGCCATCGCTGGGTTCGCCGTCTTCTTGCCGGCCGCCCCGGCCATCCTCCTTGGTGTCGCCGGCAGCGGCGTGCTACTTCTCCTGTTTCGCCGTCGACAGTGGTTGGCCGGATTGCACGAACTCACGCCGGCATTCGCCGCCCTGCCTCCCCGCCTGGCACGACAGGTGACCGGTTTCCTGCGTTGGGCGGCCGGCTCCGATCGCGCATTCGTCTAGTCAGGTCATGGATCGTCGCCTCGTCGATCGGCTCCGCTGCCCCGTAACCGGTTGCGCACGGTCGCTTCAGGCTATCGAGAGCGAAATGATCGGCCGCTGGTTGATGATCGCAATCCATGCCCCCCTCTATGTCGGGTTGCGCTTGCTTGTTCGCCGCGCGCTGGGGCGCGGCCCATTGCCGCGCGGGATGTCACCCTGGCGCGATCTGCTCGACTGGTTGGGTGGATATCCCTTCGAAGTGGCGAAGCCAGAGGCGGTCGTCGCCTTCTGCCGGGCGCGCGCACTTTCTCCGGTGAGAGTGGTCACCGTCGGCGGGCGTCACGGCTGCAACGAGTTCGTTTTCATGCGCGCCGGCAAGGGCGGGACCTGACATGTGCGGGATCACCGGTTTCCTCGACCTGCGACGGCGCCTAGACGGTGGCGACATGGAGCGCCTGGCGGGCGAGATGGCCGCGGCCATGGCTTGGCGCGGGCCCGACGACTCAGGCACGTGGGTCGATGCACGAGCCGGCATCGCCTTCGGGCACCGCCGCCTGTCGATCATCGATCTGTCGCCGGCCGGCCACCAGCCGATGGTGTCGGCGAGCGGCCGCTTCGTCCTCTGCTACAACGGCGAGATCTTCAATGCGGCCGAGCTGCGCCCCGACCTCGCGGCCCGCGGCATCGCCTTCCGCGGCCATTCCGACACCGAAGTGATCCTCGAAGGGTGTGCCGCGTGGGGCGTCGATGCGTGCGTGCGTCGCCTCATCGGCATGTTCGCGTTTGCCCTATGGGATCGCGACGAACGCTGCCTGTGGCTGGTCCGCGATCGCCTCGGCATCAAACCGCTGTATTGGACTCGCATGGGTGAGGTCGTTCTCTTCGGCTCCGACCTGCGAAGCCTGCGCCGCCACCCCGAGTTTCGCCGCGACATCGATCGCGACGCCGTCGTCAGCCTGCTCCGCCACAACTATGTACGGGGGACCCTCAGCATCTACCGTGGCGTCAGCAAGCTGGCTCCCGGTCATTGCCTTCGTATCGGCGTGGACGGCGCGACCGCAAGCCATTGCTACTGGGACATGTTGGCGATCGCCGAACGGTCTCAGCAACGGCCGCCGATCGATGAAGAGAGCGCACTGGAACGCCTCGAATCCCTGCTCGACGATGCGGTCGCCCGGCGCATGATCGCCGACGTGCCGCTCGGGGCGTTTCTTTCCGGCGGCATCGATTCCTCGACCGTAGTCGCCCTGATGCAGCGCCATAGCGATCGGCCAGTCCGCACCTTCACCATCGGCTTCAACGAAAGCGGCTTCGACGAATCGGCGCACGCTCAGGCAGTCGCCGCCCACCTCGGCACCGATCACACGGAATTTCGCGTCGACCCAGGGCAAAGCCGCGATCTCGTTCCGGCCATCCCGCAGTGGTTTGACGAACCTTTTGCCGACGCCTCCCAGCTACCCACGTTTCTCGTCTCCCAATTGACGCGGCGCCAGGTCACGGTCGCCCTCTCGGGTGATGGCGGCGACGAGGTGTTTGCCGGCTACACACGCTATCTCTGGGCCCAGAATCTGTGGCATCACATCGAGAACGTCCCCGGCATGGTCCGCCGCACCGGCGCCGGGCTGATCCGGACCTTGCCGCCCGCGCGCTGGGACCAGCTGGCGCACCTGCTGCCGGCGCATCGGCGCCCACCGCAATTCGGCGAACGGCTTTACAAATTGGCCGAGATTTTGCCCTGCGCGACCATCGACGACGTTTATCGGGTGTTGATCTCGCAGTGGCAAGAGCCGATGGCGGCAGCCCGCGGCGGCCACGAAGCCGGGGGCGCTCTGTGGGATCGTTCGTTGCCCACCCGCATTCCCGACGCCACCGACCGCATGCAGTTCCTCGACACCGTCACCTACCTACCCGACGACATCCTGACCAAGGTCGATCGGACCAGCATGGCGGTCAGCCTCGAGGCACGCGTTCCGCTTCTGGATCATCGCGTGGTCGAGTTTGCCTGGACCTTGCCGCCCAGCTTCAAGATCAAGAACGGTGTCGGCAAGTGGCCGTTGCGCCAGATCCTTTACAAATATGTCCCGCAGGCCCTGGTGGAACGACCCAAGCAGGGATTCGCTGCACCGATCGGTTCTTGGCTGCGCGGCCCGCTCCGCGATTGGGCGGAAACGCTGCTGAGTGAGCGCCAACTCGAGGAGAGCGGCTTCCTCGACGTGACGAGGGTTCGGGCGGAATGGCAGCAACACCTCTCCGGTCGGCGCAATCGCCAATACCAGTTATGGGGGCCGTTGATGTTGCAGGCGTGGCTTGCCCACGAGCGCTCGACTCCGTGACCGCCGCCCAACCACCCGTCCTCTTGATGGTGCTGAACGACGCGCCATTTTTTCTGAGCCACCGCCTAGCGGTGGCCCGAGCGGCACGAGAGGCCGGTTTTTCGGTTCACGTCGCCGTTCGCTACGACCAGGAAGCCGTAGCCGTCATCCGCGCCGAAGGATTCACCTACCACGACATTCCCTTGGCGCGCGGGTCGCGGCGGATCGCCGGCGAACTGCGCCTGATCGCGGCCTTGTGGCGTCTCGTGCGCGCCGTGCGGCCCGATATCCTGCACGCGGTGACAATGAAGCCCGTCATCTATGGCGGCATGGTGGCCCGCCTGTGTCGGGTCCCCGCTGTCGTCCACGCGGTGACCGGGCTCGGCTATCTGTTCCTGATCGAAGGCACGGCGGCGCGAGTCCAGCGGGCCCTGCTGATGGCGCTCTATCGATTTGCGCTCGCCCATCGCAACTGCCGCGCCATTTTTCAGAATCCCGATGACCTGGGGCTCTTTCACAACCGCGGCCTAGTCGAGCGTGGCAAAGAAACGATGATCAAGGGCTGCGGCGTGGATATTCACCGGTTCGCCGAGCAACCCGAGCCGTCGGGGCCGCCCGTGGTCATGTTTCCGGCTCGCATCCTTGGCGACAAGGGCGTGCACGAATTCGTCTTCGCTGCCCGCACGCTGAAGCACGATGGAATCGCCGCTCGCTTCGTCATGGTCGGCCGCACCGACCCCGACAACCCAACCGACGTCGGCGAAGCGACGATTCGTGCCTGGGAGCGGGAGGGGTTGGTGGAGTGGTGGGGCTTCTCGCGCGACATGGCGGCTTCGCTCGCCCAGGCGACCGTCGTGTGCATGCCCTCCTACCGCGAGGGACTGCCGCGCGTGCTGATCGAGGCCGGCGCCATTGGCCGGGCCGTGGTGACCACCAACGTGCCCGGCTGCCGCGAGATCGTCCACGATGGCGACACCGGACTCCTTGTCCCGGTCCGGGACGGAAACGCCACCGCCGCAGCGATCCGCCAGTTACTCGACGACCCCGAGCGACGGCGGGCAATGGCGCGGCGAGCGCGCGCCCGGGTCGCGGCGAAATTTTCTGAAGAGGTCTTCGTCGCTCGATCCCTCGATGTATACCGGCAGGTGCTGGCGGGTACGCGCTCGGACTGATCGACCGGCAGGATTCTAACCAGTGGCCCTCCCCCCTTGGCGAGGGCCTTTTCGTTTGTTCCCAGAACAGCCTATAAGCAGCCATGTTGTGGACGTCGT
This sequence comes from Alphaproteobacteria bacterium, assembly GCA_009694165.1. The sequence goes on along the minus strand of SHVP01000006.1, from coordinate 22,252 downwards.
TGGCCGTGGCCGCTGGCAGCTTTTTCGTCGCGTCGACGGGGACGCGCTTCCTGATCTCGGTGCTGCGACGGGGCGCCATTCTCGACCACCCAAACGACCGGTCGAGCCACGCCGTGCCAACGCCGCGAGGCGCCGGCATTGCCGTGGTGGGAACCATGCTGATCGCCTGGTTGGCGGTCGCGCTGATCGAAGGCGACCCTGCGATCGGGCAAAGAATGTGGCTCCTCACCGGCGTCGCCGTTCTGCTCGGCCTTGTGTCCTGGTGGGACGATCGTCGGGGCTTGCCGGTGGCGCCTCGGCTAGCGGCGCAGATCGTCGCGGTGCTCGCCGGACTTGCCACGCTCGGCGGTGCCGGCCGGATCGGCCAGGGTCTCCTGCCGGAATGGCTCGACCTGGTGGCGACCGGAATGGCCTGGCTGTGGCTGATCAACCTCACCAATTTCATGGATGGCATCGACGGCATCACCGGCGTCGAAGCGGGTTCGATCGGTGTGGGCGTGGCGACGATCGCCTTTGTGGCCGGCACCGGTTGGACGAGCGGGCAGGCAGTTCTACTGGCCGCGACCGGTGCCGCCCTGAGCGGCGCTGCCGCCGGCTTCCTGGTATGGAACTGGGCCCCGGCACGCGTCTTCTTGGGCGATGTCGGCAGTATTCCGCTCGGCCTGCTGCTCGGCTGGTCGCTCTTCGAACTGGCTGGCCACGGGGCTTGGGCGGCCGCGATCTTGTTGCCGCTCTATTACCTGGCCGACGCTACCCTCACCTTGCTGCAGAGAATACGAAGAGGCGATCGTTTGCATGACGCCCACCGCTCGCACTATTTCCAGCGCGCGGCCCGCCGCTTCGGTTCGCATGCCCGTGTCAGTCTCTGTGTCCTCTGCTTGAACGTCGGACTGATCGGCCTCGCCATCTGGAGCACGCTGAACCCGACGCTGGCCTGGCTGCCGCTGGTGTTAGGCGCGGTGGCGACGAGCCTGCTGCTAGCCTATTTCCACGGCCCCCGCGCCATAGGCAGCCGATGAGCGAAAACGCCCGAACGGAGCTCTATCGGCTGTTGCCCTCGCCCCGCATTATCGCGGTCGCCGTGCACGACCTGTTCATGGCGGCGCTCGCGTTCGAGATCGCCATCTGGTTCCGGTACCAGGAGTATGGCCTGCCCCAGGACCCGTTCTTCCTGTGGGAGGGAACCCTGGTGTTCGTCGCCGTCAGCGCGCTGTCGTTCTGGTGGAACGGGCTCTATCGCGGCATCTGGCATTACGCCTCGTTCACGGACCTGGCGGCGATCGCGCGGGCTGTGTCGTTTGCCATTCTTGCTTTCCTGCCCGTCATGTTCACCGTGACGCGCCTCGACCTCTTTCCGCGTTCCGCCCTGGTCGTTCTGTGGCCGCTGCTCATCCTCCTGCTTAGCCTGCCCCGGCTTGGCCACCGCCTCGCCAAGGACGGCGACTTGAGCGGGGTGTTCGAGCGCAGCAACGACCAGCGTATCCCGGTGTTGGTGGCCGGCGCCGGCGATCTTGCCGAAACATTCATTCGCGAAATGAGGCGTCCACGTAGCGCCTATCGGGTCGTCGGGATCATCGATGACAAGCCGGGACGCATCGGCCGCGACCTGCGCGGCGTTCGTGTCTGGGGAGCGCTCGACGCCATCGGGCAGGTCGTCGACGGCCTGACAAAAAAAGGGCGACGACCGCAGCGGGTCGTCATCGCCACCGATCGTCTGGATCAAGGTCGATTGTCGGCGCTGATCGATGCCGCCAACGCCCTTGGCCTAGTCGTCGCCAGGCTGCCCCGCATCACCGATTTCACCGACGACACCGCCGGACGCGTGAGCCTTCATGGCGCCGGCCTCAAGCTGCGTCCGGTGGCGGTCGAGGATCTCCTTGGGCGCCCGCAGAAGGTGCTCGATCGTGTAGCGATGCGGGCGCTCGTCGAGGGCCGCCGCGTGCTGATCACCGGCGCGGGTGGAACCATCGGTTCGGAACTGGTGCGCCAGATTGCGGCCCTTGACCCGGAATGCCTGATCCTCGTCGATCATAGCGAATACGCGCTCTACCTGATCGACCTCGAGATGGGCGAGCAATATTCGGCTCTCGCCCGCCACCCCATGCTGGCCGATGTGCGTGACGAACAGCGAGTCGACCATCTGCTCGCCAAAGAGCGGCCGCATCTGGTCTTTCACGCCGCCGCCTACAAGCACGTGCCGCTATCCGAGAAAAACCCCGACGAGACCGTACTGACGAACGTCGCGGGAACGCGCAACGTCGCCGATGCCTGCATCCGTCACGGCGTCGCAATGATGGTTCTTATCTCGACCGACAAGGCCGTGGCGCCGACCAGCGTCATGGGAGCGACCAAGCGGATGGCCGAGCTCTATTGTCATGCGGTGGGAACGCGCAGCCAAACGGCAAGCCGAATGGTCACCGTGCGTTTCGGCAATGTCCTCGGATCGACGGGCTCGGTCGTCCCATTGTTCCAGCGCCAGCTCGCCTCGGGCGGACCGCTCACCGTGACCCACCCCGAGGCCACTCGTTATTTCATGACCACGCGCGAGGCGGTTGAGCTTGTTCTGCAGGCGAGCGCCCTAGCAGTCGCCGAACCGGAGTCCCGCCCGCGGATCTACGTACTCGACATGGGCGAACCAATCTTGATTCTGGATCTTGCCCGGCAAATGATCCGCTTGGCCGGCCTTCGCCCGGACAAGGACGTCGCCATCGAATTCACCGGGCTGCGAGGCGGCGAAAAGCTGCACGAACGCTTGTTCGATGAGCGCGAACATCTCGATTCGACCGCGCGCGAGGGCATCATGCTGGCGGCGCCGATCGCCACCGACGTCGAGAACGTGACCGCCGCGATCGACCGGGTCGTCGCCGCGGCCCGGCGACGGGAGAGCGGGCAGACGCTGGCGGCGATGCAGACCCTGTTGCCGGACTTCCAGCCCGCGGGCAACGGGGCGACGCGCCGGGCCTGACGGGGACGATTCGCCCGGTCGCCTTTTCAGGCTATAACAACGCCCCTGCGCGCCCAACGCTGCAGTCGCCCCGAGGTTGTTCATGCCTTCATCGCTGGTTCCCATCAGACGGGCCCTCTTGTCGGTTTCCGACAAGACCGGCCTCGTCGAGTTCGCCCGTTTCCTGGCCGAGCACGGAGTCGAGTTGGTCTCGACGGGCGGCTCAGCCAAGGCCTTGCGTGATGCCGGCTTAGCGGTGAAAGAAGTCGCCGACTTGACAGGGTTTCCGGAGATCATGGACGGGCGGGTCAAGACATTGCACCCGAAGGTCCACGGCGGCCTACTGGGTCGCCGCGACAAGGCCGATCACCGGGTAGCCATGGACAAGCATGGCATCGTCGCCATCGATTTGGTGGTCGTCACCCTCTACCCCTTCGAGGCCACGGTCGCAGCCAACGCCAGCGTCGAGGAGTGCATCGAGAATATCGACATTGGCGGCCCGGCAATGATCCGATCGGCAGCCAAGAACCATGCCTTCGTGACCGTCGTCGTCGATCCCGCCGATTATGTTGCGGTGGCCGATGACCTGCGGGCGAACGATGGCTCGACGGGGGGCGAGCTGCGCCGTCGCCTCGCCGCTAAGGCCTACGCGCGCACTGGTTCCTACGACGCCGCCATCAGTCAATGGTTTGCCAAACTCCTAGGTGAGTCGTTTCCGGAGCGTCTGGTCGTGGCGGGCGAGCGACGCCAGGTTCTGCGCTATGGCGAGAATCCCCACCAACAGGCTGCGTTCTACATCGGCGGCGACAAACGCCCCGGCATCGCGACCGCCCGCCAGATCCAAGGTAAGGAACTGTCGTTCAACAACCTGAACGACACCGACGCCGCCTACGAACTCGTGGCCGAGTTGGCGGCCGAACGACGTCCCGCCGTCGCCATCATCAAGCATGCCAATCCCTGCGGCGCAGCACTGGGCTCCTCGATTGTCGACGCCTATCGCAAGGCACTCGCTTGTGATCCGGTGAGCGCTTTTGGCGGGATCGTGGCGCTGAGCCGACCGATCGACGCCGCAACGGCCGAAGAAGTAACCAAGATTTTCACCGAGGTGGTCATCGCTCCGGGCGCCGATGACGCGGCGCGGGCGATCTTTGCGAAAAAGAAAAACCTGCGGCTTTTACTCGCCGGCGAATTGCCCGATCCGACGGCAACCGGAATGACGCTGCGCTCGGTGGCCGGCGGCTACCTTTTCCAGTCGCGCGACGCCGGTCACATCGATCGCGTGCAACTCAAGGTCGTCACCAAGCGTCAACCCAGTCCGCAGGAGTACGACGACCTGCTGTTTGCTTTTGCCGTCGCCAAGCACGTGAAATCGAACGCCATCGTCTACGTCAAGAACCTTGCGACGGTTGGGATCGGCGCCGGCCAGATGAGCCGTATTGATTCGGCGCGCATAGCCGCGCGCAAAGCAGAGGATTCCGCTGCGGCGGCCGGCAGCGGGGTGCCGCTGACCAAGGGATCGGTGGTCGCCTCCGACGCGTACTTCCCCTTTTCCGACGGCCTGTTGGCGGCGGCGGAAGCGGGGGTAACGGCGGTCATTCAGCCGGGCGGCTCCATGCGCGACGACGAGGTCATCGCCGCCGCCGACCAGGCGGGTCTGGCAATGGTCTTCACGGGCATGCGCCACTTCCGGCACTAGGCCACGCGGCTACAACCGCCAATATTCGGAATTGCGCGCCCATTGCAGATTTCGCCCGCGCCGCTCTGGCGCAAGCGTTAAACTGCCGGCGGGCCACATCGAGCCTGCACCGTCTGAAACGGCATAAATAGATTGGGGAGATTTCCAGGATGTCTGAACCCGTTACGCTTGGCCAATTCTTGGAGGGGGTAAAGAAGCGCAATCCCGGCGAGACAGAGTTTCACCAAGCTGTCTACGAGGTGGCGTCCAGCATCTTCCCCTTTATCGCGGACAAGCCGATTTACCATCGCTGGGAAATCATGCGGCGAATCGCCGAACCCGACCGCATCATCAGTTTCCGCATTTGTTGGCAGGACGATCAGGGCAATATCCGCGTCAACCGCGGCTATCGTATTCAAAACAACAACTCCATTGGACCCTATAAGGGCGGCATTCGCTTCCATCCGTCGGTCAACCAATCGATTCTGAAATTTCTTGCCTTCGAACAGACGTTCAAGAACAGCCTGACCGGACTGCCGATGGGCGGCGGTAAGGGCGGCTCGGACTTCAACCCAAAGGGCAAGTCGGACGCCGAGGTCATGCGGTTCTGCCAGTCGTTCATGACCGAACTCTTCCGTCATATCGGCGACGATATCGACGTTCCCGCCGGCGACATCGGCGTGGGGGCGCGCGAGATCGGCTACATGTTCGGTCAATGGAAACGCCTGACCAGTCGTTTCAATGGCGTGCTGACCGGCAAGGGCCTCGAATACGGCGGCAGCCTCATCCGTCCAGAGGCGACTGGGTACGGTTGCGTCTATTTCCTCGAGGACATGCTCAAACAACAGAAGGGTTCAATCGAGGGCAAGACAGCGCTCGTCTCCGGGTCGGGCAACGTGGCGACCTTTGCCGCCCAGAAGATCAATCACCGCGGCGGCAAGGTTCTTACCATGTCGGACTCGGACGGATTCATCTACGACAAGAATGGAATCGATCTGAAGAAGATCGATTGGATCATCAATCTGAAAACGAAGCAGCGAGGACGCATCGCCGAATACGTCAAGGAATTCGGCGGTGAGTACCACGCCGGCAAGAAGCCGTGGGGCATCAAAGCGGACATGGCGCTTCCTTGTGCCACCCAAAACGAGATCGGGATTGAGGATGCCAAGGTGATGATCAAGAACGGCATCAAGGCGGTCTCGGAAGGCGCCAACATGCCGACGCTGCAGGATGCCGTGCACGCCTTCCTCGACGCCAAGGTCATGTTCGGGCCGGCAAAGGCCGCCAACGCCGGTGGCGTCGCCGTCTCGGGTCTGGAGATGAGCCAGAACGCCGCCCATATCTCGTGGAAGGAAGGCGAACTGCAAAAGATGCTTCGCGACATCATGGATGGAATCCATGACAAGTGCGCCCGATACGGCGGATCGAAGGGGTCCAAATACGTCAACTACGTGCAGGGTGCCAACGTCGCGGGATTCGTCAAGGTGGCCGATGCCATGTTGGCGTTCGGTGTCGTCTGACCGAGGACAAAGGCCATTAGCTAAAGGCGCGCCAGTGGCGCGCCTTTTTTTGGCCGCTAGAGGAGTTCGAAAAGCTATTGCAGCGCGCCCGATCCAGGATTGCGAACGATCATGGCCCAACATTTTCCGATTCCGGGAATCGATAGATCGTCGGCCGGCGAGAACACCTCGGCGCCAAGGCGGGAGAAAACGGCGGCCGCCCGCGCAAGATCTAGCACTTCGAACCCCTGGGCCAAGTACCCGACGTTGGGGGGCATTGCCACCGGCGTCAGGTCGACCCCCTCGTAATTAAGCGCCTGCCCCAAGGCAATCTTGCCGAAACGCGACGCACCGGAGAGGAAAGTCCAATGCGTCCGCTGCTCCGGTGGGCCGAGCGGTTCGTCGATGACGACGTTCATGTCGAGTACCTCGACGAAGAACCTTACCGCGCGCTCACGCGAGGAAACCCCTTGCGCGGACGTCACCACCGGCGAAAACCCGGTGCGGGTCACTCCGTGCTCAAGAAAGAATTTTCGCGTCTGTCCGATCCGGGCGGCCTCATCGGTGCTGTCGAGCTGAATGAGATTAATGACGACGCCGTCCGGTCCCTCGCAGAGCGCGCCGGTCTCGGTACCGACGGCCGCACTGAGATGATGGGTCTTGGGGGCCACCAGAATTCATATCCCTTGGCCGACAGATCACGATGGGCGGCATGGATGTCGCGGACATAGAAGTTCAAGTTGAACAGCCCGATGGTCGAGCGCTCCTGGCTGGCGCGAATCAGGCGTCGCCGCGGGTCCTTGAAATCGATCAACAGGACGCACCCCCCCCGCGTGCCGCCCCCCTTACAGCATCACGGCGGTCGCATTCGTTTCTGGCGGTACCCGCCAATGACCGGCGAAGCTCAGCCCGTTCCACGGCCCCTGGGCAACCACATCCATGCCGACAATGCCACGGAAAAATCCGAGCGATTCCGTCAGATTTTGCACACCAATGACTGCGATGCCGAGGGCACCGCCCGTCGCTTCGCCGGCCGCCACGCGCCGCCTCCCCTCCACGGGCGTAACGGACCATCCCCCGTGATCGAGTGTGCGAGTCTGGATCCCCGGCCGCAAGTCTGACGCGCACCCCGAAGCGAAAATCGCGGCAAAGGCGAGCCTTCTGCGGGCTCATCCGTATTGCCGCTGTCCGGCCCCCATGGTATCGACGCCCCCTTTTTCGGGGTACAGGGAGCCGACATGAACCGCTCCGCAATAGTCGCCATCACCGGGTTGATGGTGCTGTTGGGGCACGCTCCGCTCGCGGCCACCGAGGCCCCGGTCCACAAGTTCTCGGCAACCGTGGCCGCCGCATCCGATTATGCTTTCGGCGGCATTACCCAGACCGGCGGAGAGCCGGCCGTCCAGGGTTCACTCGATTATGCCCACAAGAGTGGCGCCTATGCCGGGGTGTGAGCGTCGCGCATCGATTTCAACGATGGTGTTTCCGAGCGGGCCGAGGTCGATGGTTACGCCGGCTTCAAGGGCACGATCGGCCGGTTCGGATGGGAAATCGGCGGGATCTATTACTGGTACCCCGACACCGACCGCGCCCACAAATACGACTACGTCGAAGCCAAACTCGCCCTGTCCTACGACCTCGGTTTCGGCTCGCTCACCGGTTCGGTGAATTATTCACCTAACTTTTTCGGTGATTCAGGCGACGCATTCTTTTACGCCCTGGCGACCTCGATCCCGCTTCCGGCGAAACTCCGCCCCTTCGGATTGGACTTGAGCTTTGTCGGCGAGATCGGTCGGCAGACGATCGACAACAATGGTCGTTTCGGCACCCCCTACTACAGCGAGTGGACCGCCGGCCTCGCCGTCGGCGTTTTTGGTTTCGACGTCAAACTGCTGTATCAAGACACAAGTCGTTCGGACCGCCAGTGCAGCAATTTGAACAACTGCGGTGCCCGCGCTCTGTTCTCGATCGCCAAGACCTTCTGAGCGCGGCGTGATCGCCGATACCATCGGTTGAAGCGGCCGGCGTCGCTCCGGTCGGTCGCTAAGCGTTGAGGAACGGCAGAAATGCGCCCGGCCAGTCTTTCATATCGGGCGGCAGTTCCAGCCACCGGGTGCTCGGCACCGCCGCATGGGCCCGCTGCGAGTGCACAAAGTTGGGATCCCAGCGCGGCGAACCCACCAGCGTCGGCACTGTCGCCTTTTTCAGCGCATCGCCCGTCGGGTAGGCGAAATCTGCCCTGTAGTGATGGTGATACATGGTGCCGGCCTTGAGCATGCCAACCACGCGATTGTGCACCATATTCACATCCAGGAACGGCTCCTGCCAGATGATGCCCTTGCGGGTGCGCTCGTACCAGGGCCAGTAGATGCCCTGATCGCGCATCGCGTGCCAGCACTTGAGCAAGTGGCCGCCATACCAGTCGGGCTCGATCGGGAAGGTGTACTTCTCATACAGCTCTTTGGCGAAGACCGGCTCGAAAAACAGGACGTTCGACATCGCCAGGTGCTTGATCGCCTTGGGTCGCTGGATAGCAAGGTCGAGCATCACCGAGCCGCCACCCCACATGCCGTAAGCGTCGATCTCCTTGAGCCCGAGCGAATCGAGCGCCTGGCCGACCACCTCGGCGTAGCGCGGGACGGTGACGGCGGTCGTGCCGATCGTGTTGTCGGATTCGCCGTTACCCGGCAGGTCGAACGCCAGGGCGGGGCGTTTACCCATGAAGCCGGCCGTGGCGCGATCAACGATGCGGTTGTCCGACGCAGCATCATGCTGAACCAGGACGACCCGCCCCGATCCGCTGTCGGTTCGGCGGACGTGCAACTGCCCGCCGGGCACGTCGACGTAATCCTGATAGGTACGACCGGTCAAAGGCTGCGGGCGTGGAGCCGGCGGCGCTTCCCCTTTGGCGAAGCGCTTCAGTTCGTTGAGCACGAAGCTCGGCACGGCCGCGCGGTCGGGACCAATACGCTTGATTGCGACGCAAGCCGGCAGGTTCTTCGGCAGACGGTCCAGATGGGTGACCAACATGTCCCAATCGGAGGCGCAGATGACGGTCGGCGTCGTCAACCGCATCGCCACATGGTCGCCCGGATACTTGAACGCAGCGCCATAGGGCTTGCGATAGGCATCGCCGGCCCGCAGCCATTCCATCACCTGCCAGTGAATCGCCTCGGGTGAGGCCAGATCGCGGTCAGCACGGCCGGCGAGCGACGCGCGGTACCAGGGGAAAAAGATCGACTGCTCGCGCAGCCGCGCCCACAACCAGACGAGGTGACCGCCGTCCCAACGCGGTTCGATCGGCGTGAGATAATTGGCCAGGATGTCGGCCCGCTCTTCGCTGGTGAGCGCGACGAAACCGTTGAGGATCGCGCCATGGACCCGCGCCGGATGGCGCGTGGCAAAGGCGGCCGCCACCGACGCTCCGGTATGGAAGCCATAGACCGCGATCTTCGCGACGCCGATCACCGATAGGAAAGCCGCAATGTTGTCGCCGTAGTCGTCCATCGTCGGCGACGCCAGGGTCAGCCCTTCGGACAGGCCATTGCCCGGCGTATCGGGTGCGATCACCGTGAAATGTGGGCTCAGCACTTCGATGAGCGGGACGTATTCCCGCGATGACGTCGGCGACTGGTGCAGCAACAGGACCGGCGGCCCCTTGCCGGCACGGCGATAGTGGATTTGGCGCTGGCCGTCGATGGTGGCGAAATGGCGCCTGATGAACGGGTGCGGTGCCTCGGTGCCCATGCTCTCTGTCTCCCTCCAACCGGCGTGGCCGGCGGTTTTGTACGAATCCCTAGCCCGCCATGACCGGCGTTCGGTCGCCCGGCATCATGGTGCGAGAGCGGGCAGGATCACGTCGGCCCATCCGCGCATGTCGTTGGTGATGGCCACGCGCCGGCAGCGGGGCGCATCGGCGAGGGCGGCGTCGGTTCCCGGGTGTCCGTCCGGCGCCGCCAGCAGTACCGGAACCGGGGCGCGCTTAAGTTCGTCCTGGGCTGCATAGTGCCAATGGGCACCGTAGTGACGCGACCACATGTTGCCGCACTTCAGCATCGAAACGACCCGGCGATGTACCATCGCCGGGTCGACGTAGGGCTCGCGCCGAAGGATGCCCCTGCGGGTGTGCTCGTACCACGGCCAGAACAGTCCTTGGTCGCGCATGGCGTTCCAGCAAAAGATCAGGTGGCCGCCGTACCAGTCAGGTTGCCAGTCGGGCGTGTAATGCTTGATCAGCTCCTGGCGCAACGCCCAGTCGTGATAGATCACGTGCGTGATGACGAGGTTCTTCACCAGTCCGGCCTTCAGCTTGGCCAGTTCAAGACCGGTGAAACCCGACCCCCATGTGCCGACATAGTCGACCTCGGCCAGCCCCATCGAAGCGAGCGCCTGCCGGGTTACCTCGGCATAGGTGGTGCAGCTGATGTTGTCCGAACCGATGACATTGTCGGATTCGCCGTTGCCCGGAAGGTCAAAGGCAATCACCGGACGGCGACCGACGAAGCTCTCGGCGGCGGCGCGGACGACGTTGTTGTCAGAGGCGGCGTCGTGCTGGACCACGATGGGTCGGCCCGAACCCGAATCGCTTCGCCGCAGGTGGAGCTGGCCGCCGGAAACTTTGGCGTAATCCTGCCAGGTGCGGCCGGGAACGGCGGCAGGCCGCACGACCACCGGCCCAACGCTTTGACCCGGATACTGCTTGAACAATTGGACCACGCGATCGAGCAACTCGCCCCGATTGCGGCCGAAGCGTTCGATCTTGATGTTGGCCGGCAGCGGCGGCAGCCGATCGAAATGCGCAAACAGGACGTCGGTTTCCAGCGCGATCAGATGGACCGGCACCGTGATGGGCGGCAGGGCCTTTTCGCCTGCGTACATGAACGCCGCCGCATAAGGCTTGCGATACTCATTGCCGGCGCGGAGAAAATCGAGCACCTGCAGATGCATCCGCTCAGGAGTCGGCATATCGACATCCATGCGCGCGGCCAGCGTCGTCTTGTACCAGGGAAAAAAGACCGACTGCTGGCGGAAGCGGGCCCACAGCCAGGTCAGGTGGCTGCCGTCCCAGCTGATCTCCATAGGCGTCAAGTAGTTGGCGAGAATCTCCCGGCGCTCCTCCACCGTCCAACACGTGACACCGTCGACGATCATAACGCTGACCCGATCGGGAAAGAGACGAGCGAACTCGCTGGCGGTGCACCCGCCGGTGTGGGTGCCGAAGATTGCGCACCGCTTGACGCCGATCACATCGAGGAACTCGGCCAGGGCGCGGGCATAGTCCTCGGCCTTGGGACTCTCCATCGTCAGTGGATCCGACAGCCCGTTGCCGGGGGTGTCGGGAGCGATGACCGTGAACTCGCCGAGCAGGCGCTCCATCAACGGCACGGCTTCGCGGGAAGAGGATGGGGACTGATGACACAGCACGGCGACGGGTCCATTGCCGGCTCGTCGGTAGTGCACTTGACGATTGCCGATCGTTGCGAAGTGCCGCCGAACGATCGGATGGGGCGCGTCCATGCCCATGCCGTCCCTCCCCATTTTTCGTCTTCGGCCGGAGGCCGCTTTTGGCGGCTACGCTAGCAGGGGCCGCCGTACCGGCCAATCGATTCCTGGTCGAGGGTTGAAAGCCGGTCACCGGTCGGCCGGCTGCCAAGCCGCCGCCGACCTTAGGTCGCGCCAAGGTCACAGCGCCTGGGCCAGTTGGAACAGGCAGTCACCGCGTTCGACCCGCCCGGGAATCCGTTTGCACAGGACAAAGCAGTCGGCAGCGAACCGCACCTCGATTGCCGCGCGCCACGGCGTCGCCGGGTCGTGGATCCAACCGGCCGGGTCACCCCGTCGCACCCATTGGCCGAGTTCCACCGCTGGCTCGAACAGGCCCGCCTCATCGGCATAGAGATAGGCATGCTCGCCGCCGATCTGGAGCCAGAGCGACGGCACCGCCGGCGGCTCGTCGATCGGGGCGCGACCCGACACGATCCCGAGATGGCGCAACGCGCGTCGAAGGCCAACCTCGGCGACGCGCAGGCAATCGGGCGTGATCGTGCCCGATCCGCCCAACTCGGTCACCATGCAGGCGACGTTGGCCCGCATGCCGGCGGCGATCGACGTGCGGTCCTCGCTGCCCATGTCGAGGAGAACGGCGTGCGGCGGCGCAAACGCGTCAATCAGGGCCCGGCATTTCGCCGCCAGGGCGGCATCGTCCGAGACGCGGATCATGCCGGTCGGCAAGTAGTGGAGTGACGAGCCGCCCGAATGGAGGTCGATGAGGCAATCCACCGTGGGCAGCAGGACCCTCTCGATAAAATGCGACAGCATCTCGGTCACGCTGCCGTCGGGGTCGCCTGGGAATGTGCGATTGAGATTGCCGTCATCGAGCGGCGAGGTGCGTGAACCCGCCGCAGCGGCGGGAAAATTCGCCATCGGCAGGACGATAACCTGACCGCGAACGTGGGCGGGTTCGAGATTTCGAACGAGCTTGGTCAGGGCGACCTGGCCTTCGTATTCGTCGCCATGGTTGCCCGCCAGCAAGAGCGCGCGCGGCCCGGTGCCGTTCCTGATCGATACGATCGGCACCGGTAACCAGCCATAGGCCGAGCGATGCACCGAATGGGGCACGCGCAGGAATCCGCCGTGCTTGCCGTCTTTCGTCAGGTCAATGTCGCAAGTGATGCGGGTGCGTGCGTCGGTCATCTACCGATCATAGCAAAAGCCTCGTCGCCGGCGAGCGATCCCGCCTCAGCGTCCGCTTGGCGTTTGTTGGGCACAGGCAAAGACCAGCCTGCCATCTTTGTCGGTGCCCGTAGCGACCACCCTGTGCCCAGGGCCGAGGCAACGGGATTCAACGGCAGCGCGATCGGAATTCGTGCGGGGATTGGGCGGCAACACCGCGGCACCGCCGCCGAGAATAATCGCGCACAGAACCAAGTGACGCATGCCGTTCAGCGCTTTCCTGCAACCACCCGCCGTCTTAGCCCGGCCGAGTCGGCGCTGGCAACGACCAATTCTTCGTGTGGGCGCCCGTGGCCTAGGCGGCCTGCATCAGGGCGCGCTCCTTCAGCCAAAGGTCGCCATGGCTGATCTGCAAGCCCTCGAACCAGGGGCCGCCGCGCGTGTAATGGATCGCCTTCTTGTCGATGTCCGACCGCGAATGCCCTTCCAACCAATTCCAGCCCTCGGGCAACGCACCAATCTGATCGTCGGCGAGCCAGTGGAAGCGGTGAAGATCGCGCCCGGGAACGGTATTCACTACATCGACGGTCAGGGCACGGTTGGCCGGGTGACGGCGGTTCCACAGCATTAGGCTCGACCAGTTCTTACGCTGGTAGAGAACCTGCAACTGGTTGTCCATTTTGATCTTTTCGGGCGGGCGGTGGTCGTGCTGGACGCACATCACGGCATACCGCGGGTCGGCCAGGGCGAACAGGTCGGCCACGTCCGCGAGCCAGAGAAAATCGCAATCGCAGAACAGCACCCAATCTTCGCTACCGAGGAGCGGCGTCAGAAACCGAGTGACGGAAAATTCGGTGCTCATCGGCGCTTCGGAAATGACGTCCCACAGGCGGCCACCGCGCATTTCCGTCGGACGGCGATAGAGACCGCGCGCGCGCAGGTCGTCCATCTTGATCGGCTGAATCGACAAGTTGGGCGCCCGGCTGCGCCGCCGCATCGAAAAGGCGCACACGTCGAACACCTCCGCCTCGCGTCGATCCCAGCCGACGAACACCTCGGTCATACCCGTACCCGTTCGCTACACGGTCCCTTCTACACCGGCGCCGGTGACGGCAAAACGTGCCGAAAGGTCGCGGGAAAGGGTGGCAAACGCCGCCGTCCAAGTTCGATCGGGCGACCGCCGGTAGAGACGGGTGCCGAGGAACCACGAGCTTTCGCCGCCCGCTGCCCGCCAGCGGAATTCCGGTGTCGGAATAAGCACGCGCGAGGGCCGCGCCGCCGCCTGGCGGAGATGAACGTTGGTGTTGGAGACGCACACGTAGTCATCGAGGCGGGCGAGGAGGGCGAGCATCGTGGCGAGGTCCTCGTTCAGGGCCGCCAGATCCGCGACGGTGCGACCGAGGCGATGCGCCAGGTCGCCGACTTCGCCCGCCCGCGGCTCGCGCTGGAGCGAGACGACGGTCGCCGTCAGCGGGGCCAGCGCCGCGGCCAGACCGTCGAACGGAGTCTCCTTGAACAATGCCCGTTTGTCGTTGGCGGTTCCGGCGCGCCAAGTGACGCCGACATAGGGCGGTGGGCCGCATGTCCGCAGGATCCGGTCGGCCGCAGCGAGCGCAGCCGGCGACGGGGTTAGAACGATCGACGGGGGCCAATCGGCATCGCCGCAACCGAGGACATATGGGAGGTCACCGCTGGCAACGACATGGTCGGCCGGACCGCCGGCGAAGAAACCGCTGACCACCCCGTCCAACAGCGGATGATGCTGCAAGAGCTGGACGAGCTTCGACCCCGGCTCGTAGAACACGCGGGCGCCGCGCGCCTTGAGCGCGGGAACGAAGCGTAGAAAAAAAATCTCGTCGCCAAGGCCCTGGTCGCGGCGCAACAGGACAGTGCGCCCGTGCAGATCGGCGGGCAACGGCGCGCGCCAGAATTCGTGCGCGCGTAGCTGCATCGAGTCGCGCTCGAGAAACGCCTTCCAGCCTTGCCCTAACCGACCGGCTAAGAGCAGCGCCAGGCCGCGCTGCTGGCGCGCGACCAAGGACGCGGGGTCGATTGCCAAGGCGCGATCATAGGCCGCCACCGCTTCATCGAGCCGCGCTAGTTCCTGCAGCGCGTTGCCGAGATTGAGCCACGCCCGCGTTTCGCCAGGCTCTGCCGCCACGATGGTCAGATAGGTCGAGACACCCTCCTCGCCGCGACCGGAACGCACCAGGGCACTCGCCAGGTTCAAGCGCGCCCGCATGTCGCCGCCCGAGTCGCGCACGGCTCGCTCGGCCTCTCGGATCGCGTCCGCCATCTGACCCGCCTCGATCAAGGCAGCCGACAGACTGATCCGGGCCTCGACCAGCCCGGCCGAGCGGGCCACCGCCTGCCGCAACACGTCGATCGCACGGGCGACGTCCCCGGCCGCGATCAACGCATTGCCGAGATTGAGGCGGTAGCCGGCCTCGCCGGGCGCGAGCGTGACCGCGCGGTCGAAGTCACTCGCAGCGCTGACCGGATCGTGCGGCATCGCCGCATTGCCTCGTGCATTGCAGACCTCGGCAAGCAGGATCCGCGTCGCCGGCGACGCCTGCATTGCCAGGGACTTCTCGAGGGCGGCGATGGCACCGTCGATGTCGCCGATCTGGCTGCGGACGGCCCCCAGGTTGAAGAACGATTGCGCCGAATTCGGCGCGAGGACCGCGACCTGTTCGAGGACGGCGAGCGCGCGCTTCAGATTGCCCTGTCGCTGGGCCGCGGCCGACAACAGAAGCAAGGCAGGGATCAGTCTTGGTTCTTGGGCCAGCGCCCGCTCGCACTGGGCGATGGTTTCGGCGAAGCGGCCGGCATGAAAGGCGGTTTCCGCTTGCGCCAGGGCCGTTCGTGCCGACGACGTGTCGCGATCACCGGGCATGATGGTGTCTTATCGCCGTCACGCTGGCGGCCAGCTATTCGGCGGCATCGTCGCGCGACAAGGCCACCGGCGGTTCCGCGACGGCCGGCGCCCGTGACAGGCGGTAGTAGGCCCACAGCGAGAACGGGATGCTAGCGACGTAGGCTACCGCAATGGCCGGCAGCAAGACCCAGGGATAACTGACCAGCATCGCGGCCATCAGCGCGACCACCGTGAGCGCCGGTAGCAAATGCTTGCGGCGGATGCGCACCCGCTTCAGCGAATAGGTGCGGATTCGGCTCACCATCAGGAAGGCGGCCAGCAACTGCAGCAGCGCCACCAGCTCCGGCGAGCGCCACGGCGATTCGCCCCATTGAAAACTGACCATGAGGGGCAGAATGACCAGGCCGGCGGCGCTAGGCGTGGATAGGCCGATGAAGAACAGCCGCGACCAATGCGGACGGCTGGGGTCGTCCTGGCTCACGTTGAACCGCGCCAAGCGAAGCGCGCAGCAGGTGACATAGGCGAGGGCGGTGATCCAGCCGAGATCGCCCAGTTGTTGGCCCGCCCACAGGTACATCATCAGGCCGGGGGCAATGCCAAAGGCGATGAAATCTGACAGGCTGTCGAGTTCAGCCCCGAAGCGTGTGGTCGCATTGAGGAGGCGGGCCAACCGTCCGTCCAGACCGTCGAGCACGCCGGCCACCACCAGGGCCATCACCGCGAGCTCCCAGCGTTGCAACAGCGTGAAGCGGATCGCCGTCATCGCCGCGCACAAGGCAAGCACCGTCAAAGCGTTCGGCAGAAGATTGTTGAACGACAGGGCCCGCAGCCGCCTGTCTGATCGCCGCAGCATCGTCATTGCGAGTCACCTTGACGCAAACCTTCGTCCGACCGGCTATCGGCCAGCACGGTTTCGCCGGCGACGGCGCGCTGACCGACCAGCACCAGTGGCACCATGCCGCGATCCAAATACACGTCGACACGGCTGCCGAAGCGGATCATTCCAAGCCGCTCGCCGGCACGTACCTGTTGGCGCTCGACCAGGGTACACAGAATTCGACGGGCTATCAGCCCGGCGATTTGAACGATGGCGATATCCTTGCCCTCGGTCGTCCGCATCCTGATCGCCTGGCGTTCGTTGGCCGTGCTCGCCTTGTCGGACGCGGCATTAAAAAACGCCCCCGCGCGATAGGACAACTGGACGATTTCTCCGGCGGCCGGCACGCGATTCACGTGCACGTTGAAGACGTTCATGAATACCGCGATGCGCCAGCGCGGCTCCGCGCCAAGGTCGAGTTCCACCGGCGGGATCGCTTCTTCGATCGACTGTACGACGCCGTCGGCCGGACTGACGACCAATCCGAGCCGATTCGGCGTGACCCGTGGCGGATCGCGGAAGAAATAGGCGACCCAAAGGGTGAACACGAGACCGACCCAGCCGAGTGGCTGGGCGAGCCAAAACAACCCCGCCGTCGCCACGGCGGCAATGGCGACGAAGCGAATCCCTTCACGATGCAGGGGAGGAAAGAGAGTGCGAAACTCCGAAGGCATGCAAAGAACCTCGTCACAGTGAGTGGATATCACCACAACCAGGGTCGGCGCGGCGAACAAGCCGGGCACCGCCCGGAAAGGCGACCGGAACATCCCCCTCCGTGCCGGTGTTGTAAAGGACGAAACGGTGTCGCGCCGCGGGCGCCGACCTGGCCTTACCGGCGGACCTGAACTAGCCTCGCGACACGACGAACCCCGTGTCCACGCCGAGGTGGCGCCATCGCTTCCGCCCGTCGCTACGCCGACACCCGGCGCTCGATCGAACGACGCTACTACCTTGCGATGGCCGCACCTTTCGCCATCGACATGGTCATTACGCCCATTTTCACCACCGTCGTCGGCGTCCCTGCGATCCTCCTGCAGAACGGCGTGCTCGGCCTCGTCTACCTATAGATCGGGCTCCACCTCGGCGCACGTCGATTGTTTGCACCGATTCGCGGTTTCCTGGCTACCGGCCGAGACTTCGCCGCCATTGAGCGACCGCTGACGCAGCTTCCGCTGAATTCGGCCCGCCTCGCGTTCCTGCTGTATCTGCCGCCGCTCTTCTATCGCCTGATCGCGCCGCTGATCGTTCCCGATCTGTCGCCGTTGGCGATGGTGTCGGAGTTGCCACCGCCAGGCTGGACCGACACCGTGCTGACACTGGTCATCCAGCTAATCTTCATTTTCGTCGTCGTCTATTTCCTGATTAGCGGCTATCTCGAGTGTCTCCCGACATTTCTGTTCGAGCAGCATAAGGTGAACCTTGGGCTGTTCTTCGGCCGTTTCGCCCTCAAGATCGGCGTCGCCCTCTTCTTCGTGGCGGTGGGCCCGTTGACGCTGATCGCGGGCGAACTGTTCAGCTACGACGGTGAACGCTTGATAAGCGAGATCGCCATCGATCTGTTTGCCTCGGCCTTCGGTCTTGTCGTGACCCTGTTTTTGGTCGCGCGCTCGCTGACCCGCCCGCTCGGCCGTCTCGACGTCGGCATGGGGAAGATCGCCGATGGTGAGCTGTCGATACGCCTGCCGGTCACTTCGAACGAGGAGATCGGGCAGCTGACGTCGCGCTTCAATCGCATGGTCGAAGGGCTGCTCGAGCGCCAACGCATTCGCGCCACCTTCGGCAAGTATGTGAGCGAGAGCGTTGCCAGCCAATTGCTCAAGCAAACCGGCGGCGGCCGCCTGGCCGGCGAGACCCGCGAGGCGACGTTGATGTTTACCGACATCGAGGGCTTCACAACGCTGTCCGAACACCTGCCGCCGGCAACGCGGATCGCCATCCTCAACCAGTACCTCGAGGCAGTGATCGAACCGATCCAGCAGCAGGGCGGCGTGATCAACAGCTTCATCGGCGATGGGCTGTTCGCCAGCTTCAACATGCCGCTCGCCAACGAACGCCACGCCGCCAGCGCCATCAGGGCGGCGGCGGCGATCCAAGGCGCCCTCGCCGAGCGCGTGTTCGCCGGCAACGTCCGCCTGACGACCCGCATCGGCATCAACAGCGGCACGGTGATCGGCGGGACCATCGGTGCGGGTGAGCGCCTGACCTACACGTTACTCGGCGACGCCGTTAACACTGCCTCCCGATTGCAGGAACTCAACAAGAGCTATGGCACCCGTATCCTGATCACCGGTGCGACCCGTCGACTGGCCAGCGACGGATTCCGCGTCCGACCGATCGGCGAAGTAACCATTCGCGGCCGTAACGACCCACTGTTGATCCACGCCATCGATCTCGACCCGTCTTCGGCGTGATGCCTCACAACGTCCCGGGAAAAGCACCGCCGTCGAGCAGCAGGTTGGCGCCGGTGATATGGCCGGCGTGGACGCTGCAGAGGAACGCACAAGCGGCACCGAACTCGGCCGGCGTGCCGAAGCGGCCGGCAGGATTATGCGCCGCACGCTCGGCGTGAACGGCCTCGATCGGGCGGCCCGACTGCGTCGCGAGGGCGGCGGTCGTGGCGCGCAGGCGATCGGTATCGAACGATCCGGGCAAGATATTGTTGATGGTAACGTTGTGCCGCACGGTCTTGCCGGCGAGACCGGCGACGAACCCGGTCAGGCCTGCCCGCGCCCCGTTCGACAGGCCAAGGTTATCGATCGGCTGACGGACCGCAGCCGAAGTGATGTTGACGATGCGTCCAAACCGTCGCGTCACCATGCCATCCACGGTCGCCTTGATCAGTTCGATCGGCGCCGACATGTTGGCGTCGAGCGCCTTGATCCAGTGTTCGCGTGTCCAGTCGCGGAAGTCGCCGGGCGGCGGTCCGCCGGCGTTGGTGATCACGATGTCGGGCGCTGGATAGGCCACCAGCACCGCGTCGCGGCCAGCGGGCGTGGTGATGTCGGCAGCCACGGTCGCAACCTTGGCGCCATGCAGCGCGCGGATCGACTCGGCCACCTTTTCGAGCTCAACCGTTCCGCGGGCGTTGATCACAAGGTCGACGCCTTCGGCGGCGAGCGCCAGGGCACAGCCGCGACCGAGTCCCTTGCTCGCCCCGCAGACGATCGCCCGACGACCGCGAATAACCAGGTCCACTGGCCTTACCCCACTTTTCTTGGTGGCCGCCCGGCGGGCCGCGCCGTATTGTCGCCACAATCGTACGGTTGATGGGGCACCCCGTCATCCCGATCCGCCCAGAATTTTGGGCCTAACACGGCTGAACCCGCTACGGGGGGCACCGCCCGACATGGTACCGGCTCGATTGACGCCCCGACGGCGCCAGGGAGTAGTCTTTTCTCGATGTCCTTTGCTCGCCGCGCCGCGGCCGCCCGTTCCGTTGTCTTCCCCGGACGCTATCTCGCGCTGTTCCGGCTCCTCCTCGCCTTCATCGCGCTCAATGCCGCGGTACGGGCCGCGGTGGTCCTGTGGAGCGCCGACCCGTCGCTGGTGAAACCGCGATTGATCGCGGCGTTCCTCATCGGGCTCGTCTTCGATATCGGCGTCGCCGCGTACTTCCTCGCGCCCCTGGCGTTGGTCGTCGCCCTGTGGCCGAGCCGACGGGGACGCGGCTTGCCGGTAACGATGGCGATCTTGCTGTTGCCCCTGATCGGCCTGGCCGCCTTCACCGCCGCATCGGAGGTGACGTTCTGGAACGAGTTCACCTCGCGGTTCAATTTCATCGCTGTCGATTACCTCATCTATACCCACGAGGTGATCGGCAACATTCGCGAGTCCTACAATCTGCCTCTGCTGTTCGGAATCTTGGGCGTCGTCGTCTTGCTGGCGTGGGCCGCGGTGATGCGCTGGATCTGGCCCACGCTGGCCGGTCCCGGTGGTCTTGCGCGGCAACGCCTGGCGCTACTCGCGATCTGGCTGGCGGCCCCGTTCCTCTCCTATGTCGGCCTCGACGCCCGCTACAAGGATTTCTCGCACGATGCCATCGTCAACGAAGTGGCGGGCAACGGCTATTTCGACATTTGGCACGCGTTCTGGGCCAATGAGATCGACTACGACCGCTTCTACCGGACGGTGCCCGAACAGCAGGCTCTCCGCCGGCTGGCGATCGAATTATCGCTGCGCCCAGTCGAGGAAGTATCGCAGCGCCCCTATGATCGCCAAATCGTCGGCGCCGGGCCGGCCAAGCGGCTGAATGTCGTCATGGTCACGATCGAAAGCTTCAGCGCGGAGTTCATGACCGCGTTTGGCAACAAGCAGAACTTAACGCCCAACATGGACCAGATGGCGCGCGAGGGGTTGCTGTTCACGCGCCTTTACGCCACCGGTACGCGCACCGTCCGCGGCCTCGAAGCGGTGGCCTTGTCGATCCCGCCGACGCCGGGAAACTCCATCGTCAAGCGGCCCGACAACGCCGACTTGTTCACCGTCGGGAAGGTGTTCCGGACGTTGGACTACGAGGCGCTCTACCTCTACGGCGGCTACGCCTATTTCGACAATATGGCGACCTTTTTTCGCGGCAACGGCTACACGGTGATCGACCGATCGGCGCTCGCCGCCAAGGACATCCATGCCGAGAATATCTGGGGCGTCGCAGACGAAGATCTGTTTGCGCTGGCCATCCGCGAACTCGACAAGCGGTGGGAGACCGGCAAGAAATTTTACGCCCACATCATGACGACCTCGAACCACCGGCCGTACACCTATCCGGAGGGTCGGATCGACATTCCATCCAAGACCGGACGTGAAGGAGCGGTCAAGTACACCGACTGGGCGATCGGCCAGTTCATCGCCGACGCTCGCAAGCGGCCATGGTTCGACGACACCGTCTTCATCTTCCTGGCCGATCACACTCACAAGGGTCGCGGCCGCACCGAGCTGCCGATCGAGAACTACCACATCCCGATGGTGATCTATGCACCGCGCCACATCGGCCCCGCCGTCGTCGACACGATCGCCTCGCAAATCGATGTGTCGCCGACGCTGCTCGGCCTGCTCAATGTCAGCTACCGGTCTCGGTTTTTTGGTCAGGACATTTTGCGCGAGGGCCGCGACCACCAGCGCGCGTTGATCGCCAACTACCAGACGGTCGGGTATTACGAGGACGGCCGCGTCGTCGAATTGAAGCCCAATCGACGGGCGCGCGTGCTCAACGCGGCGAGCGGCCGCGTCGAGCCGGACGACGACCTGTCGCGTCGCCTCATTGACGAGGCCATCAGCTATTACCAGGTTGCCAGCGGCGCCTATCGCCGCGGCGACCTCAAGCTGGCGCGTCACTGAAGGCCGCCGAGGACCTCCGCCGTTGTCCAGCCCGCCCCCTGCCGCCCCGCCCAACCCGCACAAGACCGAGCGCGGCCTTGCCCGGCTGGTGGCGGCGACCGGCCACTCGTGGAACGGCCTCCGCGCGGGTTTGGCAGAAACTGCGTTTCGTCAGGAGCTGGCGCTTTGCGTCGTGCTCGTCCCGATCGCGCTATTGGTCGAACTTTCTGCCGTCGAGCGCGTGCTGCTGCTCGCCAGCCTACTGATCGTCCTGATCGTCGAATTGCTCAACACCGCCATCGAAGCGACGATCGACCGGATCTCGGTCGAACAGCACGACATGTCGCGACGGGCCAAGGATCTCGGGAGCGCGGCGGTGATGCTGAGCCTGTGT
>SHVP01000074.1 GCA_009694165.1 Alphaproteobacteria bacterium | reverse complement strand
TGGGCGAGGTCGGCGTCGACCAGGTTGCCGAGACCTTCGGTCAAAATGTTGATTAGCGAGGTCGTGAAGTCGGTTTGCACCTCGACGCGTTTGGCCGACGAACCGAGCGCGGCCAGCTTGTCCGCCACCGATGTGATTGCCGAATCGATGGCGGTGAGTGCCGCCGCGGCGCCGGGACTGGTCGTCAGAACGTTGCTGGCGAGTCCCAGGGTAGTCGCATCCATCTTCTGGGCGCTGATCGAAATGGTCGAACCATCGACCGTCGACAACACCGTGATGTTGCTGGCGCTCTGGTTGATCAGATTGACCGAGTTGAATGCGGCGGTAGCGACGATGGTGTCGAGCTGGTCGCGCAGGGCCTTGAAGTCGTTGTGCAGGGCGGTGCGCGATGCCGTGTCGAGGCCGGCCTGGTTGGCCTGCACGATCTTCGCCTTCATCTCGATCAGCAGGTTGGCGATTGCCTTACCGGCCGAAATGGCGACGTTGACCGTCGATTCGCCGTTGGCCAGGGCGATCTTGACCGCCTGGGTACCGGCGATGTCGCCGCGCAACCGTTGCGCAATGGCATAGGTCGCGGCGTCGTCCTTGGGACTGTTGACCTTGAGGCCGGTGGTGATGCGGAGCTGGGTAGTGTTGAGCTTCTTATTGGTTGAGTTCAGCTGCTCCAACGCCGCCGCCGCACCAACGTTCGTATTGATCGAAAGCCCTTGCACCATGGCAGTCCGCCTTTCACAAAAGGGCCTAAGTCGCGGAGGCGTTCTGCCTTCCACAACTCTTTCGTGCCGGACTCTGGTGCGGGCTCGGTTAACGCGAGGTTAAGGGCGTGCTCCAACGATGTCGCAGAAAACTGCGATTTGCGGTCGATGTCCCTGTCAACTTTAGGGGGTGGAGCGGTTTTTCCGATGACTCTGCCACACCGCCGCCACGCTCTCGCTGGCGATGATATCGGCGAAATACAGTCCCATGGTTTCCAGGGAAGCGGCTTTCAGATGCCGGTGGCGCCCACGTGAGGCGACGGCATCGGCGGGAACGACGATGCGGTAGTCGCGCATTTGTCCGTCGCGCACGGTCGATTCGACGCACGTCTGCGTCGCCGTGCCGGTCACCACCAGCGTTCGCATCCCGTTCGAGCGCAACAGGGTTTCGAGGCGCGTGTCAACGAAGGCGCTGTATCGATGCTTGAGGACGACTGGTTCATGGGGTAACGGCGCCAACGCATCGGCGTTTTGTGCTCCCCACGTGCCCGGCTGAGTGAGGCGGACGACCTTCTCCCTCTCGCTGACGAGGCCGCGGGCCGAGCGGGGCCGCGCCACCGGCAGGTTGCTGCCCTGGACGTGAACGACCATGGCCCCGCATTGGCGGGCGGCGGCCAGCAGCGAAGCCTGGGCAGCGATGGCCGCGGGAAATTCGCTCAGATCTTCGCCGGCCTCACCCATCACCCCGTGCGGGTGGCAGAAGTCGTTCTGCATATCGACAATGACCAGCGCCGTATGCCCCGGTGTGACCAGGGTATCGAACGGCCAGGCTGCCTCGCGATCCTTGGTCACGGCGTGCCAGCCGCGCCCGCCCGCCGCGTCGGCGCCGCGCCAGCTGGCAAGGAGTTCATCCGTGGTATGGACGACGCCAAATGCCCGCGCCAACGCATCGAGCGCCGTCCGGTGAAACTCCGGTCGCGACGATGATGCGTCGGCGGCGGTGACGATAAAATAGTTTCGAAAAAATGCATCGCGTGCCGTCGACTCGACGCACACGTCGGTCGATACGCCGCATAGGACTACGGTCTGAATCGCGTTGCTGCGCAGGTAGAGGTCGACGGCGGAGTCCCAGAACGCGCTGTAGCGATGCTTGGTGACCACGGCTTCGTTGGCGCCCTCGCGCGGACGCAACGAGCCGAACCAGTCGGCGCCGAAGCTGCCGGCGAGGCAACTGCCCGACGTCCGCCCCGGCCGATTGAGGACCTCGGCCATGGGTGCGCCAAGGGCGAGGTCGTCATAGTGGGCGCGGATCCACAGGATCAGGATTCCAAGCCGTCGCGCCTCGTCGACCAAGGCTTGGACGCGTGCGGCGAGGGTGGGCATGGCGGCAACGTCCATCCCGCGGCGGCCGTAGAAGCCGTCGGGGTGGCAGAAGTCATTCTGCATGTCGACGACCAGCAGCGCCGTATGGGCCGGGTCGCTCTTCTCGCCAAGACTGCGCTGCCGCGCCTTTGCCGCATCGACCATGGGGACCTCCTGCCGCCGCCACTAATTATGGCACTGGTGGTCGGCGCCGCTTTGGTTGCCGCGGGCGCTGCAGCTGCTGCCGCCGGCTTTGGCGTTGGCTTGGCGCCCGGTCTGGCCGTCGCCGTTCGCTTGTCTGGCTGCTTCTTGGCCTTCGGATCCAGAAGGGTGAGACGCAGGTTGGCCTCGGCCAGCACGGCGTCCTTCAGATTGGTCTTGCAGAGGTCGGCGCGTTCGAGATCGGCGCCGCTCAGGTAGGCGTGTCGCAGATCTTGGTTGCTCCAGTCGGCACCCGTCAGTTGGGCGCGGGTACCGAAGCGACCGCCCGACTCGACCAAAATCGCGTGTTGGCGCAGGGCTTCCTGGGCCACCAGCGGCAGGTTGGCGAGGCCGGGAGACATTTTGGCGTCGCGGAGCAACGCGTGCGTGAGGTCGACATTCGAAAGGACGGGGCCGCGGAGATTGGCTCCGCCCAATTGCGTCATGCTGAGCCGAGCACTTTCCAGCGTCGCACCCAACAGGTTGGCTGAATTGAGCATGGCCCCCGACAAGTCGGTGCCGGACAGGTCCGCCCCGCACAAGTCAACCGCATAGAGATCGGCTTCCGACAAACTTGCGTGCTTCAGATTGACGTTGCGGGCGCTGGCGCCGTTGAGATTGGCTTGATCGAGTTTGGCTTTTTTGAGATTGGCCTGATCGAGGTGGGCGCCGATCGGATCGGTACCTGTCTGTTTGTCCATGTCGATGGGCGCTTCGGTTTTTTTCATCGCCGCGACATCGATGATTCGCTCGGGACGCAGGTCGGTGTTGATCATGGTGGCGCCGGTCAGTCGGGCGCCGCGGAGGCGGGCTCCGCGCAGGTCCGCCTGAATCAAATTGGCGCCGGTCAGGTCCGCGTATTCCAGATTGGCGCAGAACAGATCGGCATTGCTGAGATCGGCCCCAACCAATTCGGTATGGCTCAGATCGACGCGGGTGAGAATGGCGGCGCGGAGCACGATGCCGCGCAACTTGAGTCCGCTGAGGGCGGCGCCCTTGAGGACCGCCCTATCGCCGCCGGGGTGATGTTCGACGAAAGCTCGATGTTTCTTGAGAATCTCGACGAGGGCAGCGGAATCCATCGCGGACGTCCTTTGTCCAGCGCCAACCTCCCCCAATCTCGGGGCAGCCTACAGGGATAACGGACCCAAGGGAATCCATGATCGACGAACGCCGCCACCGTCTCGATCGATAGGGGCGATATCGCCTATTCCGCGGCCGCGCGCCGTGGACTCGGGGTCCCGAGGTGGCGGACGGCCGGAAACACCTGGTCGCGCAGGTAATCGAGGGTCCGCGTCACGTGGGCGTCGCTGATGTTGCCGACCTTCACCGACAGCCCGATTCGGCCATTGCCAAGTTCCTGGTGGACCCGCTCGATCTGGCGCACCACCATGTCGGGAGTCCCGCATAGGATCAAGCCGCGCTCGACCCGCTCGTCGAACGACAGGCCGCCCTGCCGGCGGTTGACGAACTTCTTTTCGCCTTGCGCGGCCGCTTTGGCGTCGAAGAAGTACCGAGTCTTTTGCACGACTAGCCGCTGAGCCGTGCGGATTCCGCCGCCGAGAACGCCGAAGAAGTACTCCTGTCCGCTCGACAAAATGTCGCGCGCCTCCTCGAAGGTGGGCGCGACGCAGCAGTTGAGCCCGATCATCAGATGCTCGGGGCCGGGTTCCCAACCGGCGTCGTGGGAGTATTCGCGGAAGCGGGCAATGACTTTGCGCCCTTCCTCGAAATCGGTCAGAGCCAGAATCCCGGCGACCGCGCGGTGGCGGGCGGCCAGCTTGGCCGACAATTCGCTGGTAGTTGACATCACCATCGTCGGCATTTTCTGAACGGGCTTGGGCCAGATCGAGACGGCGCGGAACTGGTAGTAGTCGCCTTCCCAGCCGAAAGGCTCGGGCTCGGTCCAGGCTTTCTTGATCAGTTCGACCGCCTCGAACATGCGGCCGTAGGACTCGTCAGCCGGAACGTTGTAGGCGACGTACTCGTGCGGAATCCCGCGCATGAATCCGGCGACAAGGCGCCCGCCGCTCATGACGTCCAGCATCGCGTACTCTTCGGCCACCCGCAGGGGGTTGACGATCGGGACAATGTTTCCCGACATCAAGATTCCCGCCGTCTTGGTCTGATGGGCGAGGACCGCCCCGACGAGGTTCGGATTGGGCATCAGGCCGTACGGGCTCATGTGGTGTTCGTTGCAGGCGATCCAATCGAATCCCGCCTGCTCGGCATAGATCTTGTCCTCGACATAGGCCTTGAACATCGCAACGCCCTTGGCCGGGTCGAATTGCTTGTTCGGCACAGGCCAGTCCTGGCCGTCGGCATTGATGTCGGTGTAGGGCATGTGATGGGTGTACGAGAACTGCACGCTAGGTCTCCTTGACCCGGATCGGGCACGGGTGCTTGATCACGATGCGGGCAGTCTAGCATCGGCCCGGAAGATCGGACCAAGCCGCTGGTACCGACGCCCGCCCTGCGGGCGTCGGCTATTTGCTGGTTTGGGTAATGGCTGCCTGCAGAATTTCCGGGAAGTAGGGCTTCACCGGGTCAAGTTCCTTAAGGGCAGCCTTGCGACGGGCGAGGCCGTTGCGCAGATACTTGTCGATCGCTTTGGTCAGGCGCGTTCCGGCTACCACGGCCGCTTCGGCTCGGGTATCGCAATCGCGGGAGACCTGCACCGTCAAGAGAAAGTCGGGCACGGCCTTTTTTCCCGAGTCGATGGCAAAGACGACCTGGTTGTTGGCGTCACCCAAATCTACGCGATCCAAACAGTCCTCGGGCTTGGCGACGACCTCGCGCGCCACCAGTAGGAAGAAATGCGTTAGAACCTCGGCGGCGGCCCGCGCGATCGATACCTCGTGGCAGGCAAAGCCCACCTCGATCGGGATCTCGGTCTGGGCCAGGCCACGAAAGTCGATCTCGATTTCGGCGCTACCCTTGGTTTGCCCGGCCAGCCAGGTAACATTGACCGCCGTGGCGACCAGAATCTCGTCCGGCGCGGGTGCGCTATCGTTGGCGGCCAGTTGTGCGGCCATGGTAGGCTCCCCAAGACAGACGCCCACTTTAAGTATCGGCCGTCGGACGTGCAAAGGTTCTACAATTAACCATCTTTTTGGCCCCGATGGGCTTGCCCGGCGGGCATCCGCGCCAATAATGTGGCCGGAGCGAGGGCACCGGGTGTTCCTACCTGCCTCGATGATCGGCATATGTTTGTAATTATCGGCCTTGTTCTCGTAATGGCCACGATTTTCGGCGGCTACGTCCTTGCCGGCGGGAAGTTCGGGATCATTCTGCATTCGCTGCCCTTTGAGGGTCTCCAGATCGCCGGCGGCGCCTTCGGCGCCTTCGTCATTGCCAATTCCGGCGAGGTCATGGGCAAGGGCGGCAAAGGGTTTGTGCGCGCCATGAAAGGCGGGCAGTGGAAGAAGGACGACTATCGCGACCTGCTCTGCCTGCTGTTCGCGATCGCCAAGATGATGCGCACGAAGGGGCCGATCGCCGTCGAAGCCCACGTGGAGAACCCGACCGAAAGTTCGCTGTTTACCGAATATCCTAGGGTCCTCAACGACAAATTCACCATCACCTTCATCTGCGACTTTTTGCGCATGATGACCATGAACTTCGACGACGTTCACCAGATCGACGAGATCATGGAAAAGGAGCTCGAAAAAGCATCATCACGAAGAAATGCGGGCGCAGGAATCGCTGCAGGCGATCACCGACGCCCTGCCCGCCCTCGGCATCGTTGCCGCGGTGTTAGGCGTGGTCAAGACGATGGCGAGCATCTCCGAGCCGCCGGAGATTCTCGGTGCGCTGATCGGTGGCGCGCTCACCGGTACCTTTCTCGGCGTGCTGCTGGCCTATGGCGTCGTCGGCCCCATCGCCTCACGCTTGAAACAGGTCATCGACGAGGACGCGCGATTCCACCATATCATCCGCTATATCTTGGTCGCCCACCTGCATGGCAACTCGCCCCAGATCTCGGTCGAAATCGGCCGCCAGGCGGTGCCGTCCAAACAGAAGCCGTCGTTCTACGAACTCGAGGAAGCCTTGGCCGAAGCGCCGGTCGCCTAGGGCGCCGGTTTAGTCGAGGCTGATCCGGCGTTCGATCGGGTTGGCGAGGTCGGCCGCCCACTCGGCCATCCCGGCTGCATAGAGACGGACCTGGCGGTTGCGGACGTTTTCCGCCAGCACGAACCAAACCAGCGAGCCTGACTGTGAGCCATTGCCGAACACGATGATGTCGCGGGTCGGGTCGATCTGCAGGTGTTCGAACAATTTTAGGTAGGAGGGCAGATCCCGGAACCGCCCCCTGCCATCAAGGGTAACCCAGTTCGCCGGTACATTCTTCGCACCGGGGATGGTGCCGTAACGGCGCGCCCATTCCATCTTGTTGACGCCGAGATAGTCGCCCTGCAGGCGGGCATCGATGAGCGTTATCCCGCGACCGGCCGGTCTAGGGTCGCAACGTCAGCACATAGGTGGCGACGTCGTCGATTTGCTGATCGCTGAGCAGACTGCCGCCGAACGGATGATTTTGCCCGCGCAGATAGCGCCGCAGGCCGTCCGTCGAGCGCACGCGTTCCGCCGCCAGCACGGTGAGTGGTGGAGCAACCCCGGAGCGGGGATCGGTAGTTGCCGGCATCTGATGACAAAGCCCACACAACTGCCCGGCCACGACCTGACCGTTGCGGACGTCGCCCGCCAGGGCCGTGGCACAGGCAGAAACGCCGACCACCAGCAAGGCAAGCGCAAAGACGAAATGCTGGGGTCGGACGGACACGGGCGTCACGCTAGGCGACGCGCCGAGCCGATGCAACCTGTTGGTATCAATGGCCCGACGCGTCGGATCGTTAGTGCCTGTGGGTTTCATCGTCGCCGGACAGGGCGACGAGAGTGGGTGTGACGGACTGGCTGTGGGGAGGCATGGTCCGCCCGCGGTCACCGAGACGTGATGGTCGGTCGGCCAAATCCCTGGGCATGGACTTTCGGCGGCCGATCGGCCAAGCGAAATAGAAGTGCAGACTGGGCTGTTAGTATGGGCAACCAGGAGGCTCCATGTTCCCAATTCGCCGCATCCTCGCCGCCATCACCGTCATCGTCGTCTCGGCCGCGGCCGGCGCCGGCGCCCGGGCCGCAACCGGCTCGCAAATCTACGGCGGTTACGCCGGTTCGATCATCGTTGGGGCGACTCTGACCAGCGGGCTGCCGACCGTCATCCGCGGCAGCCTCGGCGGCCAGACCGGCGCGGCCCTCGCCGACAAAGTCCGTGGCATGTTGGCCTTGCCGCAAAAGTTCTCGCGTATTTCGTTTGTCGCTGGACCCGAAAGCCCCACCGGCTTGCGGCTGGTGATCCTGATCAACCCCGACAACGTGATTCAAGCGGGCCGGCGCCTATGCGGCGACGTGTCGGCACTGACCTATGGCGCAACGGGACATCGTTTCATCATGCTGACCGCGTTCTGCCGCGACACCTGGCCACTGACCGAGGTCGATACCCGCGAAGCGCCGATTGCTAGCGCCGACGAGCCGCGCTTCCGTCGCGCCCTGGACGAGGCGATGTCGCTGGCCTTCCCGGTCGGACAGCGCGCCAGCCCGGGATCGATGAACTAGCGTCTGGGCGATGGCGCGCCGATCAATTGGGTGGCACGCAGTTCTTCAACCAGTCGCCCAGCGCTTCGGCAACGACCTCGGCAACCGCCGTCGAGCCGGCGTCGGTGAAGTGCAGCTCGTCGTAGACATCGCGCGGGCTCCACTGACGGGCACGGGCTAGATCGATCAGCAGGACGCCCTCGTCCTTCGCCAGTCGCCTCAGGACGTCGTTGAACCGGTCGTGGGCATCGCGAAACGTGCGCTCATTGAAACCGCGGCGGCGCAAGCGCTCGATCGCGAGCGGACCATCCTCCTCGAGGGGCCCGCGCAAACCCGCTCCCTGCAGCCGCACTTGGGTCATCAGGATCGGCTCGATCCCCCACGCCCTGGCGCTGCCGATGAACTGGCGGACCGCCGACCCATATTGGCGTTCGAAATCGACTAGCCGTTCGGCGGTCAGGAGCGGCTGCTGTTCTGCGCGCACGACCGGGAGATCGCGGTGGCTGCGCATGGCTCGGCGAATGGTTCGATAGGTGTAGGGAATCAGCGAATCGCGAATGAGGCGAACGCTGGCCTCCACGTCGCACCGGGGCTCGCGAACTAGGGCGAAATTGGTGCTCGTGTTTCAATAGGTTCCGAACGTCGACAAGGTACCAAGGTCGTTGACGTTCTCCATCAACACTACCCCCGTCGGTTTGAGCGGGACCACTTTGCCGGTCAGCAGCTGCACCGCGTGCACGACGTTGTTGCCAGATCGTCCGCCATTCAGGGAATTCACACGAAGGCCGGTCGACTGTTCGAGCAGGCGCCCGGTGAGAAACGGAAAACGACGCTCAGGATCGACGAACATCGCCTCGGTTGTCGAGCCGCCGAGGAACACGATCGTTGCTTGTGGCGCGCGATGGCCGGCCGACGGATTGATGAAGCCGTAACGATCGGTCTCCAACGGATAGAACGGTTGCACCGGTTCGCCGGTAGCGGCACGGATTTTCGGCGGTACGAAAGCAAATCGGGTGTTGGGCCGGTGCTCACGGAGCACGATGTTGCGCGGTGGACCGGCCGGCGTTTCGCCCGGCTGAACGACGAGACTGCTGGGCAGGCGCGCAAGGGTCATTTCCGCCAGCGCGATGCCGACGAATAGCGCGAGGACGATCAGAACCCCGGGCCCGATGCGCCACCACCGCACGGTTCGTATGACCACCCCTCCCCATTGCGCCACGACGCGGGCGCCATCGCTTCGGGCGATCATGGCGGTTTCCCTTGTCCGCGGCTAGCGCGGCGGGCTGGCCCGGCCCGCCAGGGGCATCCCGGACAGGAGCGTCACCAGGTGGGCTGCCATCAGGATGGCGGCGAGCAGCGCCAGGTATTGAACACCGCCCCAGGGGACGAGGGACGGGTGCCCCGGTGCGATCCGACTGTGCTGCCACACGGCCAGGGCAAACACCGCGATCGCCAGAGTCAAGATGGCCAGAGTGGGCTCGAGGTCGAGTTCCATGACCAGCACTTTAGTTCGCCACGCCCACTCCTGTCGTTGAACGCGCGACGGGCTTGGCCCTAGCATGGCGGGGGAGGGCGCCATGGATGCTACCGCCGATACCGACGATCGCACGCGCGCGCTGGCCGAATGGGCGGCGGCGTTGTCGATCGGCGATGTGAGCCAGGCGGATCGCGCCCAGCTCGCCAAATTGGTGCTCGATCATCTGGGCGTATGTTTCCGCGGCGCCTTCCTGCCCTGGGGCGCCGCGCTGCAAGATTGGGCCAGCGTCTATGCCAACAGCGGCAAGGCGCCGGTATTCGCTTCGGGATTGCGGGTGGCGCCACCGGTGGCCGGCATGGTGAACGCCTCCTGCGCCCATGGTCTCGAACACGACGACACCCACGACGAGGGCATGAGTCATCCGGGCGCGATCGTGATTGCGGTCGCGCTTGCCGTGGGGACGGAACTCGGCCTATCCGGGCGCGACATCTTGCCGGCAATCGTCGCCGGCTACGAGGTGATGGCCCGGGTCGGCATGGCCTGCGGGCCCGATGTCATGCATCGCGGCTATCACCCGACGGCGCTGTTCGGCGGCTTCGGTGCCACCACTACGGCCGGCAAACTGTACGGGCTCGACGCCGGGCAGTTGGTCGAGGCCTGGGGTCTGATGCTGTCGATGGCCGGCGGCTCGATGCAGTTCAGCCAGGACCCGCATGGGACGGTGGTCAAGCGCCTGCACGGCGGCTATGGCGCCCACAATGGAACGGTTGCGGCGCAGCTCGCCAAACGCGGCATTGCCGGCCCGGCGCGGGCGTTCGACGGCCTTTACGGGTTGTGTCGTCTTTTTTCGCGCAACCCCGACCTGACGCGGCTGGTTCGGGCCAAGGACGCGCCCTACGAAATTCATCGCATCAGCTTCAAACCCTATCCCTCGTGCCGGCTGTTTCATTCGACTATCGACGCGCTGCGGACGGTGACCGGCGGATTCAAGGCAGCCAAGGACGACATTGCCAAGATCGTCGTCGGCGGTCCCAAGATCTTCCAGCACCAGCACATGATGTATCGACCGACTTCGATGATGGCGGCGCAATATTCGTTGCCCTATGTGGTGGGCGCCGCGTTGGTCGAGGGGCCCTACGCCGAACACGCCTTCGTTGAAAGCAATCTCGGCAATGCCGACATCCTCTCGTTCGCCGACAAGGTCTCGGCGACTGAGGACGCCAATCTCGAAAAGGCGTTTCCCGCCCATTTTGGCAGCTGGGTCGAAGTGACCTTCGCCGGCGGCCGAACGGCGCGCGCCGAAGTCCTTGATTCCTACGGCACGCCGGCCAATCCGATGGATGTCGCCGCGCTGACCGAAAAGTTCAGCGGATTGGTGCGCGGCGTCGCCAGGGATTTTCCGGTCGAACGAGTGGTCGCGATGGTAAACGATCTGCCGGCGCTGGCCCGCGTTGCCGATCTCGCCCAGTTGTTCGCGCGCTAGCATGGCTCGGTTGCGAGCGGCATCGGCTGGACCGGCGCAGATCACGGGTGAGGATCTCGCGTTTCTAGGAATCGCCGACCTTGCCGCCGCCTACCGACAGGGGCGCCTGTCGCCGATCGAGGTCACGCGGGCCACGCTCGATCGCATCGCGGCCTACGACCCCGCGTTTCATGCCTTCGTGTTGGTGACCGACGAGGACGCCCTCGCCGAAGCCGGGCGCGCCGATCGGTTGGTGCGCGGGGGGGGGCAGCCAAGGGCCCGCTTGCTGGGGTGCCGATCGCGGTCAAGGATCTGGCCGACGTCAAAGGGCAGGCGACCGCGGCCGGCACGCTGGTGTGGCGCGACCGTATCGCGCCGGCCGATGCCACGATCGTGGCGCGTCTCCGGCAAGCCGGAGCCGTCATCCTCGGGCGGGTGCAGATGGCCGAAGCGGCGACCGGCACGCACCATCCAGCGGTAACGGTGCCGGTCAATCCGTGGAATCGCAACCACGCGTCGGGTATCTCCTCGTCAGGGTCGGCGGTGGCGATTGCCACCGGCACGGCCTATGGCGCCATCGGGACGGACACTGGCGGTTCGATTCGTTTTCCCTGTGCGGCCAACGGGCTCACCGGCGTCAAGCCGACCTTCGGCCGCGTCAGCCGGGCCGGCGTCGCCTTCTACGCTCCCTCGCTTGACCATGTCGGGCCGATGGCCCGTTCCGTCGTCGACTGCGCCGCGATGCTGAGCGGGATGGCGGGCTACGATCCGCTTGATCCGATGAGTTCGCGACGGCGCACCGTCGATTACTACGCGCGGGTAGCACGCCCGGTGGGCGGCGTGCGCATCGGCGTTGACGAACGCTATTGCAGCGAGGGTGTGGATCAGCGCGTGCGCGATGCGGTGCTGGCGGCGGTCGAGGTGCTGGCCAAGGCGGGCGCCACGATTCAGCGCGTGACGGTTCCGCCGATGCACGACTTTCTGCCCCGGATCATCGATTTGGCGGCGGCGGAAGGAGCGGTCATCCACGCCACGACATTTCCGGCGCGTG
>SHVP01000005.1 GCA_009694165.1 Alphaproteobacteria bacterium | reverse complement strand
TCGACGCCAGGATGTAGAAGGCGTTGGGGTCGAGGATCAGTGTGGCGCCGGCGGTGGCGTAGATCTCTTCCCAGTAGTCGGAGATCGGGTAAGCGGCGATCTGATCGACGTCGACGAGACCGGCGTGGGCTTTGGCCTTATAGCCGACGAGGTGTGTGGCCGGACCCCCCCTGAGATCGACCGACACCGGAACGCCGTTGTGAATGCGCTTGGCCAATTCGGCGTCGTCTGTCTCGGGTGTATCGATGAGGGCTATTTGGTCATGCAGCCGCCGCGCCGCCGTATCGGTGGGGCGTGGACTGCCCCGGCGAATGCGCAACTGTAGCAAGCGCGACCCCTGGCGGACGACGACGCTGAAGGTTCGCGGACTGATCTCGGCGTAAAGCGGTCCCTTGTACGAATCCTCGACGCGGTCGAATTCGGTGCCGTGATCGGTGATCAGGCGTGTAAAGACGTCGAGGCGGCCGGTCGAACTCTTCGGGTTGGCGACACCGTAGAGTCGCCGCGTCAGTCGAAGTGCCTCCTGGAGGGGCACGATATAGACGCACCCGCGCTCGAGCACGGCGCCCGGGCGGAGGTCGATTTCGTGCATGCCGAAGGCCTCGATCTTCTCTTTGACCGTGAAGCGCTCTCCCGGCAGGAAGCTCGCGCGAACGCGATAGGCGCGCGGTCCAAGGCGGAGATCGATGCTGGCCGGTTGCACCTGTTCATCGCCAATCGGCTCGTGGAGCGAAACGATGGTGCCGTCACGCAGCAGAGTGCGCAGCGTCTGCGAGGGCAAGATTCCGGTGCTGTGGCGCTCGGCGGCGGGGCCGTCACCGGCCGCCTCCAGGGGCGGGGCAAACATGGGTTCGGCGGTTGAGACCATGACCGGCACTTCCTCCCTGCCTTGTTAGCAAGCCGGGTCCCGACCGACAACGCCAGAACGCCCCCCGGACCGCCTATTTCATCCACCGATCTATCCACAATATGTCACTAATTAACACATTGAAATATAACATAAAAAACAGATTTACCCGGGTTTCCCCGGTTGGGGAAAATAGTCGTCCCCGGCGGCTGCGCTTGGTTGCCCCGACTGGGGGGGCCAGATAGGCTACGCGCCCGCCGAAAGGAGCCATCGTGCGCTACGTGAGTACCCGGGGCGGCGCTCCGGTCCTCGACTTTGCCGAGGTCTTGCTCGCGGGTCTCGCCCGCGACGGCGGCCTTTACGTGCCAGAGCATTGGCCCACGTTCGGCACCGGCGAGTTGCGCCAGTTCATCGGCCTCGACTATGCCGAATTGGCCGTGCGCGTCATGGCTCCGTTCGTCGACGGCGCTCTGCCGCCGGGCGTCTTCGCCCGCCACGTCGCCGACGCTTGCGCACGGTTCGATCATCGCGCCGTCACGCCGCTGCGCCAGCTATCGGCCAACCGTTGGCTGCTCGAACTCTTCCACGGGCCGACGCTGGCGTTCAAGGACTGCGCTTTGCAGCTGGTGGGTCGGCTGTTCGACGACATCCTTGCCCGGCGCGGCGAGCGTGTCACCATCGTCGGGGCGACGTCGGGCGACACCGGCTCGGCCGCCATCGAAGCATGCCGCGACCGCTCCGGCATGGAGGTGTTCATCCTCTATCCGCACGGCCGCGTTTCCGACATCCAGCGGCGCCAGATGACCACCGTGGCCTCGCCCAACATTCACTGTCTTGCCATCGAGGGCACCTTCGACGACTGCCAAGCCCTGGTCAAAGCGATGTTCGACGATCAGGGTTTTCGCGATCGACACCATCTCGCCGCGGTCAACTCGATCAACTGGGCCCGGGTCATGGCCCAAGTCGTCTATTACTTTCATGCCGCTCTCGCGCTCGGGGCGCCCGACCGGCCGGTCGCCTTTTCGGTGCCGACCGGCAACTTCGGCGACGTGTTCGCCGGATATGTCGCCGCCCGGATGGGCCTGCCGATCGCCCGATTGATGGTCGCCACCAACGTCAACGACATCCTGGCGCGTTTTTTCACCACCGGCCGCTATGAGCGCCGCGAGGTGATCGCGACGATGAGTCCGAGCATGGACATTCAGGTGTCGTCGAATTTCGAGCGGCTGTTGTTCGAATTGCTCGGGCGCGACGGCAAAGCGGTTTCCGTGCTGCTCGCGGCACTGAAGGAAAAGGGGGCGTTTGCGGTCGGCGCCGGAGTGTTGGCCGAGGCCAGGCATTTGTTCGATGCCGGGCGGGTCGATGAAGAGCTCACGCTCGCGACCATTCGCGAGGAGTGGCAACGGACCCAGGTCCTGCTCGATCCGCATAGCGCCGTCGGCGTCGCTGCGGCGGCGCAGATGAAGCTTGATCGAGGCATCCCCGTCGTCTGCCTGGCGACTGCGCATCCGGCCAAGTTCCCCGATGCCGTCGAGCGGGCCAGCGGCCGCCGCCCGGCGCTGCCGCCGCGATTGGCGGACATCACCAGCCGCCCCGAACGTCTGCGCGTGATGCCGAACGATTTGCAGGCCGTCCAGGCCTATGTTGCCTCTATTCCCCGGAGTGCCGCCGCATGAACGAGGCCCGCGTGACCACGCTATCCAACGGTTTGCGGGTGGTCAGCGAGCATTCGCCGCACCTGGAGACCAGCGCCGTCGGCATCTGGGTCGATGCCGGCGCGCGCAACGAAAGCGCCGAGGTGAACGGCATCTCCCACCTGCTCGAACATATGGCGTTCAAGGGAACGCAGCGCCGGAGCGCGCGCCAGATCGCCGAGGAAATCGAGGCGGTGGGCGGCCATCTCAACGCCTACACCTCGCGCGAGCAAACGGCCTACTACGCCAGGGTGCTGAAGAACGACGTGCCGCTGGCGGTTGATCTGCTGGCCGATATTCTGCAGCACTCGACGTTCGATCCCGAGGAGCTCGGTCGCGAGCGCCAGGTCATCATCCAGGAAATTGGCCAGACCGAGGACACGCCCGACGACATCGTCTTTGACTATTTTCAGGAGACGGCCTACCCCGATCAGCCGATCGGCCGGTCGATCCTCGGTATCCCCGAGCGGGTCGAGCGTTTCACCAGCGCTGACCTGCGCGCCTACATGGCCGAGCAGTACCACGCACCGCGCATGGTGCTGGCTGCCGCCGGCAGCGTCGATCACGACGAACTCGTGCGCCTCGCCGAAGGCAAGCTTGGCGACCTGCCCGCGCGCAATCCGGCCGGCTTCGACCCGGCGCGCTACCGGGGCGGTGACCGGCGCATTGGCCGCGATCTCGAACAGGTGCACGTGATCGCCGGGTTCGACGGCGTCTCCTACTCCGATCCCGACTACTATGTGGCCCAGGTCTACTCGACGGCCTTGGGCGGTGGCATGTCGTCGCGCCTGTTCCAGGAGATCCGCGAGAAGCGGGGACTGTGCTACTCGATCTATTCGTTCACCTCCTCCGTGGTCGACGGCGGCATCTTCGGCATCTATGCGGGAACCGGGGAAAACGAACTGCCGGAACTGCTGACTGCCATGGGCAACGAGGTGGTGGGCACGCTCAAGGGCATGGCCGCCGACGAGGTCGAGCGCGCCCGCGCGCAGCTCAAGGCCGGCGTGTTGATGGCTTTGGAAAGTTCCAGTGCCCGCTGCGAGCAATTTGCCCGCCACCTATTGATCTATGGCCGCGTGCTTTCGACCGCCGAAGTCATTGCCAAGATCGACGCAGTCGATGCCGCCGCGCTGCATCGCTACGCCCAGCGGCTGTTGTGCAACGGCCCGCCGACGCTGACGGCCTTGGGTCCGGTTGGGCGGCTTGAAGCCTACGACCGCTTTGCGGCAAGATTTCGCGTCTGACGGCACCGAGCGGGGGATCGGGGCGACTTCATGAATGCGCTGCTGCGCGATTTTTCCCTGGTTGCCGCCCCGCCCATGCTGCGGGGCGAAGACGTCTATCTCCGGATGCCGGTGCCGGGTGACTATGCCCAGTGGTCGAAGCTGCGCGACGAATCGCGTGACTTCCTCGAACCCTGGGAGCCGGCCTGGTCGGCCGACGCGCTGTCGCGTGCGGCCTTTCGACGCCGCCTACGCCGCTATGCTCGCGAGCTGCGCGAGGACCAGGGCATCGCCTTCCTGATTTTTCGCCGCAGCGACGACGCCTTGGTCGGCGGCATTACGCTCAGCGATATTCGGCGCGGCGTCACCCAGTCCTGCTCGGTCGGCTACTGGACCGGCAAGCGCTATGCCCGGCGGGGTTTCATGTATGGTGCGCTAACTCTGGTGGTGCGTTTCGTCTTCGACGAGTTGCGGCTCCATCGCCTGGAAGCGGCCTGTGTGCCCACCAACGTGCCGTCGATCTCGTTATTGCAGAAGATTGGATTTTCGTTCGAGGGCCTGGCCCGCGAGTATCTCTGCATCAATGGCGTTTGGCGCGATCACAAGTTGTTCGCGCTGCTGTCGACCGATCCGCGTTCGCCGCTGCAGGCCCGCCTGCGCGCCGCGAACAGCGCCTGATCGCGGCGCCGAGATTTTACGCTCGGCCGGACTGGCTCGAGAGCAGCGACACGTCGATGCCAAGTTGGTTCACCGCGCGCTGCCATTTCGTCTCGAGATTGGAGTCGAACAATAGATCAGGATCGGCCGGCGCGTTGAGCCAGGCGTTGGCCTGCATCTCAGCGTCGAGTTGACCGGGCGCCCAGCCGGCGTAGCCGAGGGCGAGAAAACACTGCTGCGGACCGGTTCCGATGGCGATGTCCTTGAGGGCGCCGATCGACGCGGTGAGACCAATGCGGGCATCGATCCTCAACGTCGAATCGGCGCTGTAGTCGGCGCTATGCAGCACGAACCCTCGCCCGCCCTCGACCGGGCCGCCGAAATGCACGCGAATCTCCTGCGATGGCGCGACGACGTCGATCTCGAGTTGCTTGAGCAAGGCGGGGAAGCTGATGCGATCAATCAGGCGGTTAACCACTAAACCCATCGCACCGGCGGGACCATAGGCGCACATGTAGATAACGGTCCGGGCGAAGCGATCGTCGGGCATGCCGGGCATGGCGATGAGCACCTGTCCCTTGAGCGCCGTCTCGCTGATGATCGCTCTCTTGGCCATGGCAACCGCGCAATCGTTGTCGCCCATTCTAGGCGGGGCCGCGGGCACCTGCTAGGCGTCCGCGGGCGACGAATCGGGCGATCGGTTGGCATGACGTGGACGACCCTCGGTCGAGGGGAGCGTTCGCGCGGCGCGGGCAACCGGTAAGCGTTATCGCCCGCGCGCGGCTACCACGGGGCACTGCCCGAGCGGCTGCGGCCGCTCGATGCTACGTTGCGACCCGTCGCACTGCGTCAACGCGGCGCCGGCGGCGTGCCGAAGCCTGCCGTCGGACTCATGACGCCCTTGCCGGCGATGCCCAGGGCCCAGCGGCCCCAGTGCGGCATCGTCACGTCAAAGGCGACGCCGACCTGGGTCGTCATCGCGTGCAGGTCGCGGTAGTACCGGTTGAGCGGGTTGTCCTCGAAGATGCCGATCGCCCCCATCATGCGGACAAGGCGGGTGAGCGAACGCATGCACAGGTCGGCGACGAGGCCGCGATTGCGCACGAGTTCGATCTTCTCCTGTTCGCTGAGCGTCTGGCCGGCCTTGCCGCGCTCGTGCAGCAATTGCAGATCGGTGCGGGCAACGAGATCGGCGGCGTAGACTTCGGCCGCCGATTCTGAAAGGCGCAGATGAACGGCATCGCTGTCGGCGACGCGAGCGCCGGTCAGGGCAGAGACGCGACTCTTGGTTATCTCGATATAGGCCTTGAGCGCCGCTTCCGCGGTACCGACCACCGGCCCGAGCGGGCTCGACCCGTGAACCCAGGGGCCCATCTCCCAGTCATAGATGTAGCTGGGATTATGTTTGCTGCCGGGCGGATGGGCGGCATTGAACGTTGTCATGCGAATGGAGCGATGATCGGGCACGAAAGCCTCCATCGCATGCATGTCCTTGGTACCGGTGCCGCGCATGCCGATCGTGTGCCAGGTATCGTCGATGGTGTAGTCCTTGCGCGGCATCATGAAATACCAACGCTCGGGCCCTTCGCCGTTGACCGTGCCGTTGGCCAATCCCCAGGCCGAGTGATCGATGCCGCTCGAGAAGCCATAGGAGCCCTCGACGATGAACCCGGCTTTGACGCGGTGCGCCCGTGCGTTGGGTTTTACGGTCGACGACGTGGCGACGATGACGTCCGGACCGTTCGCCCATAGCTCGTCCTGCGCCTCGCCGGGAAACCGGGCCGCGTGGCAGACGTGCTGACCGACCACCGAGACGATCCAGGCGGTCGACGGACAGCCGTGGGCGATCGCCTTCGCGATGTAGTACTGGGTGCCCCAATCCATCTCCCAGCCGCCGTAGCGGCGCGGCTGGAAATAGCGCAGCAAGCCGGCGGCAAAGAGCTTGCGGACCGTTTCGGCCGACAATGAACGGCGGTCCTCGGTTGCCTTGCCCTCGGCCGTGAGATGGGGAACGAGGTCCCAGGCATTCTTGACGAGTTGGTCGAGCGTCGGCGCCTTGGTCGGAGCGCGCGCTCCGGCAGTGGCAGTACTCATGGCAAGCCTCCCATGGTTTTTGCTTTTCGCAGATTCACTTGCGCCGCCACGACGGCGCTCGGCGCTCGGTCGGGGACGCGGTAACCTAGTTGCTCGCTCAGGGCCTCGCAGGCGGTGCGCAAGGCGCGGGCATTCTGGCCGGACCATTGCAGGTCGAGGGTGCCGGTTGGACCGACCATCGCCAACGCCATCGCCATAGCGCCCGAATGATCGAAGACCGGACCGCTCAATGCGCCGATGCCGGTGGTCAGGTCGCCTTCGGTGCGGGCTAGTTGGCGGCTGCGGATGTCGTCGAGCAGGGCTTGAAAGGCCCGGTGGTCCAAACGCTTGCCCATGTAGGTGGGTGCCTCGGCGCGCTGGAACTCCCGCTCGATCAGCGGGCCGACCACGGCGTTCGGCAGGAAGGCCGCGAACAATCGCCCCGATGCCGAAGTCAGAATCGGGAGCACGGCCCCGGCCCGCACGTTGACGGTGATCGGTCTGTTCGGTTGCTCGACGCGCGCCACCA
The DNA here is from genome assembly GCA_009694165.1 of Alphaproteobacteria bacterium. The sequence goes on along the minus strand of SHVP01000005.1, from coordinate 44,209 downwards.
GCGCGGCGCCCTCGCCCCAGATCGCCTGTACGACGGTCGCCCCGGTCGCCTCGCATAGTCGGCTCAGTTCTTCGCCAGCAAGGCGATAAAGATCGACGTTGCCGAGGGCGGCCAGCCCCAAGCTGACCGCCAATGGTCCGAGCCCGTAGCGGCCACTCTCCGGCGCCTGGCTCACCAATCGGGCGCGGCGCAGGCTGACCAGGTAGCGGTGTGCCTTGGCGGGCGACATCGCCGCCGCCTGCGCCAGGTCCTTGAGGCTGAGCCCGCGGTGCGAATGCACCAGCCGCTCGACCAGCGTGAGGCCGATCTCGACCGAGCGAACGCCCTGTTGTGTCTTGGTCAATACCTTCTCCCAGGACAAGATTACACTATAAGAAACGCATTTTTAAATTCCAGAAGACAAATGATTGTCCGGTTCTCTTGGGGTTCGCCGCGGCCCATGCTCCCGCGCAAGGTCCTTGCCAGTCCGATCCCCAGGCCCCATATGGGGGGACGCAGCGCCACACCCCTTCCCAACGCCCAGGGCAGGGGCTTTAATGGCATTTCCCTTCAAATGGCCCCGTGGTGGGCCGACATAATCAACCCTAAGGGCGGAGGACGAAAACGATGACGATCAAAGAAGGCGACAAGATCCCGGACGCGACGTTCATGACGATGACGGCGACGGGCCCCAAGCCGATCACCACCAAGGAATTGTTCGGCGGCAAGAAGGTCGCTCTCTTTGCCGTGCCTGGCGCCTTTACGCCGACCTGCTCGGCCCAGCACTTGCCGGGGTTCTTGAACAACTTCGACGCCCTGAAGAAGAAAGGCGTCGACACCGTCGCGTGCATGGCCGTGAACGATGCCTTCGTGATGGCGGCCTGGGCAAAGGACCGCAACGTGGGCGACAAGATCCTGATGTTGGGTGACGGCAATTCCGATTTCACCAAGAAGGTCGGGCTCGAACTCGATGCGTCGAAGTTCGGTCTTGGCGGCCGTTCGAAACGCTTTTCGATGTACGTCGTTGATGGCGTCGTGAAGAAAATGAACGTCGACGAGGGCGGCTTCGAGAAGACGAAGGCCGAAGTCCTGCTGCAGCAGATCTAGCCGTCGGCGCGATCAAACGAATGGGGGCCCGAGCGGCCCCCATTTTTTTTCATGCGACGAGGTGGACGGCCATGCCCTGTCGCGCAAGGGCGTCGGCGCGTTCGTTTTCCGGATGGCCGGCGTGGCCCTTGACCCAGTGCCACTCGACCTGGTGGCGGGCGAGCGCCGCATCGAGGCGCTGCCATAGGTCGACGTTCTTTACCAGCTTCTTCGCCGCGGTCTTCCAGCCGTTGGTCTTCCACCGTTTGATCCATTCGGTGATGCCGTCGTGCAAATACATGCTGTCGGTATGGATGCGCACCCGCGAGGGCCGGGTCAGGGCCTCGAGCGCTTGAATTGCCGCCATCATCTCCATGCGGTTGTTGGTGGTCGCGGCCTCGCCGCCGCACAGTTCCCGTTCGCGTTCGCCGTAGCGGAGCAGCGCCCCCCAGCCGCCCGGGCCGGGATTGCCCGAACAGGCCCCGTCGGTATAGACGTCGACCACCGTCATGCCAGACCGTAGGCGGCAATGCTTTGCACGCCCTGGTGGAAGCGGAGCTTGTGCCAATATTCGAGCGGCTGCTTGGGGCGCACCAGGGCACCTTGCACCTGGTGCAGCCAGTCGTATAGCCGGGTCAACAGAAAGCGGACGGCCGCCCCGCGCGCCAATAGCGGCAGCGCCTCGAGTTCGGCTGCGGTCAGCGGCCGCACCGCGCCATAGGCCGACAGCAGCAGACGCGCCTTGGTGATATTGAAGGCGCCGTCGGGCTCGAAGCACCAGGCATTCATGGCAATCGCCAAGTCGTAGGCGAAGAAATCGTTGCAGGCGAAATAGAAGTCGATCAGCCCCGACAACCGGTCGCCGAGGAAGAAGACGTTGTCGGGAAACAGGTCGGCGTGAATGATGCCGGCTGGAAGTTCGCGCGGCCAATGCATTTCGAGATGGCCGAGTTCGCGGGCGAGCGCGGCCGCGAGCCCGAGTTGGACGTCGTCGGCGCCGCCGCAGTTGGTTGCCAGCGCCTTCCAGCCGGCCAGCGACAAATCGTTGGTCCGCCGCAGCGGAAAATCCTTCCCGGCCAGATGCAGGCGCGCGATCGCCCCACCCAGGCGTTGGCAATGCTCTGGCTTGGGCCGACGAATCCACACCCCTTCGAGGAATTGGACGATCGCCGCCGGCTTGCCGGCGAGGGTACGCAGGGCGCTACCGTCGTGACCGTGGATTGGCGTCGGGCAGTCGATGCCGCGCCCGGCCAGGTGGTCCAACAGCCCGAGAAAGAACGGCAAGTCGTCGCGCTTCACCCGTTTCTCGTAGATGGTGAGGATGTACTCGCCGCGTTCGGTGCGGAGCAGAAAGTTGGAATTCTCGACACCCTCGGCAATGCCCTTGCACGACACGACGGTGCCAATGTCGTACTGGGCGATGAAGGCGACCAGTTCGTCATCGCCAATGTCGGTGTAAACGGCCATCGTCCCCGCCTAGGCGTCGAGCAGGCGCGGCAGCTTGAAGGTCACGCTCTCGGCGGCGGCGACGACGGCATGAACGGTGACGTCGAATCGGCGGCGGAGGGCGGCAACGACCTCGTCGACCAGGACTTCCGGCGCCGACGCGCCGGCGCTGATGCCCAAGCTCTCCACATCAGCCAGGTCGCCCCAGGGAATATCGCGGCTGCGCTGCACCAGCGTCGCGCGGGCGCAACCGGCCCGCTTGGCGGCCTCGACCAAGCGAAGCGAGTTGGACGAATTGGGGGCGCCGATGACCATGAAATAGTCGCATTGCGGCGCCAGCCGCTGCACTGCCTGCTGGCGGTTGGTCGTGGCATAGCAGATGTCTTCCTTACGCGGGCCGACGATCGTCGGAAAGCGGCGCCGCAAGCCGGCAATGATGGCCGCGGTCTCGTCGATCGACAGCGTCGTCTGGGTAATGTAGGCGAGACGCGACGAATCACCAGGATCGACGGCGGCCGCGTCCGCTTCCGTTTCGATCAGCGTGATCGCCCCGGCCGGCAGCTGCCCCATCGTTCCCACCACCTCCGGGTGACCGGCGTGCCCGATGAGCAGGATGTGGCGGCCGGCGGCGTGATGCAGTTCCGCCTCGCGGTGGACCTTGCTGACCAGGGGGCAGGTCGCGTCGATTGCCAGCAAGCGGCGCGATTCGGCTTCGGCGGGAACCGACTTGGGTACACCGTGGGCGGAGAAAATCACCGGGGCGCCCGCCGGCACTTGATCGAGTTCGTCGACGAATACCGCGCCCTTGATCTCCAACTGCTCGACGACGAACCGATTGTGGACGATCTCGTGGCGGACATAGACCGGTCGCCCGAATTTGGCGAGCGCCCGCTCGACGATAAGAATGGCGCGTTCGACACCGGCGCAGTAGCCGCGCGGATTGGCCAGCCAGACCGACAAGCGGGGGAGCGACATGGCGGCTTTATAGACGGTTTGCCGGCAAAACGGGAGAAACCGTGGCATTTTGACCCGGCGGTTTGCTTGTTTCAGCAGGGTCGCTTGGCTAGAGTGACCGGCGTTTCACTGCCCACTCCAACGCACAAGGGCGTCCATGGCCGATCCCGTCATCGCGCAAAAAGCTCCCTATCCCGTCCAGGTCGAAGCCGGCAAGGACTACTACTGGTGCCGGTGCGGTCTGAGCAAGAACCAGCCCTTTTGCGACGGCACCCACAAGGGCTCGACGTTCGCGCCGCTGAAATACACCGCCGCGCAGACGGCCAAGGTATTTCTTTGCGGATGCAAGCATACCAAGAGCCAGCCGATGTGCGACGGCAGCCACAAGACCCTGTAGCTCGTACCAGCGAGGCCCAGCCCGTGACTCGGGCGCTTTTTCTTCTCTTTGTCGCGGGATTGGCCCTGGCTGGCTGCAATCTCTTCAACCAAGAGTCCTTCCCCTGCCCGAAGGTGTCGTTGTTGGGCGACGCCTCCCGCATCACGCTGTTCGCCCCGGGGGCGGGGCGCGACCTGACCGACGTCACCTTCGAGGGTGAGATCGAACAGGGCGCTTCCAGCTGCGACTACAGCCGCGCCAGCGTCGCCAACACGGTGCCGGTCCGTGTGGTCGCGACGCGCGGTGCGGCGGCGCCCGCCAACCAAGTCACCCTGCCCTTCTTTCTCGCGGTGATCGACAAGAACAAGGAAGTGCTCGCACGCGAGCGCTTCGAGACGACGCTGCAGTTCCAGGGCAATCAGCGGCGCTCGGGCGCGATCGAACAGATCGAACAGGTCATTCCCATCCGGCCGGGTTTGCGCGGCTTCGATTACGAAATCATCATTGGTTTCGAGCTCGAACCCGAACAGCTTCAGTACAACCGTCGTCGTCGCGGTCTGTTGTTCCGCTAGCCACCGCCGGCCAGATGCCGCGGCACCAGTTCCCGCACCTTGCGATCGAGGTCGCGCTTTAGACCAAGGGCGACCATGGCCTCGACCACCAGGAAAAGGGGCGCGATGAGGATCTGAAAGAGGTTGTCGGCCAGCGCCGGGCGGCGCCCTTCGAAGATGTGGCCGATCAGTTGCACGATCCAGCCGCCGACAAAGGCGATCGCGAAAATCGCCAGACCGCTCTGCCAGGGCAGCAGAGCCACCCATTGCGCCAGCACGAAAAGCGGCAGGAATAGCGCGGCGGTCACCCGGCCCACGGCGACGTCGAGTGCGATGTAATAAGCGAGCACGACGACGATGAACACGAACGCGAACGACAACGGCAGGGCTCCCACCGGGACCCACAGCCATCCCATGGGAATGAGGATGGCGAAGGCGATCGCCGGGACGCCGAGATAGTGCGTTGCCCGGTTGCGCTTGTCGCGGTGGTAGGCGGCATACACCGCCATCTGCTCGGCCAGCGATTTCATTGAACCAAGCCTCGGTCCGTGCCTGTCGATCGGTCAAGCGGCAAAGAGTTATCCACAGAGAATTCGTCGCGGCAACCGGGGCTTCGTTGACTCAATCGGGCTCACACCTATCATGCCGCGATCAGACGATCCCTGTGGGAGAGACCGGGTTCAATCCCGGCGCCGAAGGAGCAACCGCCTCGGAAACTCTCAGGCCAAAGGACCGCAGGGGGATGAGTCTCTGGAAAGCGAGCGGGCGGTCTAGCCGCGCGCTCCACCGAAGGGGCAAGCCGGGCGACCGGTCAATCTCTTCAGGTCCCACGACAGAGGGGGCACGGTGTCCAGGGCCGGACTCCGTGCCACTATCCTCGTTGTGGAGTTGCGCGTGGATCCAGTCGAACCAACCGCCAAGCGAACGCCCCTATATGCGCTCCATGCCGAACTCGGCGCCAAGTTTGTGCCGTTCGCCGGCTACGACATGCCGGTGCACTACCACGACGGCATCTTGGCCGAGCACCGTCACACCCGAACCAAGGCCGGGCTGTTCGATGTTTCGCACATGGGCCAGATCCTGGTGGTCGGCGCGGCGGCCGCGAAGGCGCTCGAAGCGCTGGTTCCCGGCGATATCCAGTCGCTCACGCCGGGCGCGGTGCGCTACACGCAGCTCACCAACGACCAGGGCGGCGTACTCGACGACCTGATGGTGACGCAGGCGGAGGGACACCTGTTCCTCGTCGTCAACGCCAGTCGCAAGGCCGACGACCTCGTTCATCTGGAAAAGGGAATTTGCGGTTGTGGCGTCGGCGCGCGCCAGGACTTGGCCCTGCTGGCGCTGCAAGGGCCGGCAGCAGCGGCCGTCCTCGCCCGTCTCGCGCCCCGCGCAGTGGCAATGCGCTTCATGGAAAGCGTCATCATGCCGGTGGCGGGACTGCCGTGTCGGGTCAGCCGGTCGGGGTATACCGGCGAGGACGGCTTCGAGATCTCGGTGAAGGAAAAGCAAGCTGAAGAGTTGGCGCGGCGTCTTCTCAAGGAACCCGAGGTGGCGCCGGTCGGCCTCGGCGCCCGCGATTCGCTCCGGCTCGAGGCCGGCCTTTGCCTCTATGGCCAAGACCTGACGCCCACCATCACCCCCGTCGAGGCGGGACTGGCCTGGAGCATCGGCAAGCGGCGCCGCAGCGAGGGCGGCTACCCGGGCGCGGAAGTCATCGGCCAACAGTTGAAAGACGGACCGCCGCGGCGGCGGGTCGGCATCCGGCCCGAGGGTCGGGCGATTGCGCGCGAACATACCCAGGTGCTCGACGCGGATGGCGGCGTCATCGGCGAGGTATCGAGCGGCGGCTTTGGTCCGACCGCCGACGCCCCTATCGCCATGGCCTATATCGCGGCCCGGGCGGCCCGCACCGGCGCGGCGGTCGGCCTGTCGATTCGGGGCAAGGTGCATGGTGGTCACATCGTGCCCCTGCCGTTCGTGCCACACCGTTATGCAAGGTAGAGAGGGAGGAGCGATGAGCGATCTCAAATACACCCAGGATCATGAATGGGTCCTGCGCGAGGGCGACCTCGGCACCGTCGGTATCACCGAATACGCCCAAGGTCAGCTTGGCGACGTGGTTTATGTCGAACTGCCCAGTCCGGATACCGACGTGGTCGCCGGCGGCGAAATCGCCATCGTCGAATCGGTGAAGGCGGCCAGCGAGGTCTATTCGCCGGTCAGCGGCCTGGTGGTCGAAGTCAACGAGGAGCTGCGCGACAAGCCGGCCTTGGTCAATGAAAGCGCCGAGGGCGACGGCTGGTTCTTCAAGATCAAGCTGGCCGATGTGACCGAGCTCGACGGGCTGATGGACAAGGACGCCTATGACAAGTTCGTCGGGGGATTGAAGTAATGCGTTACCTGCCCCACACCCCCGCGGATCGCCAGGCGATGCTGCGCACGATCGGTGTCGCCCGCGTCGACGATCTGTTCCGGGATGTGCCGCCCGGCGCCTTGCTCGATCGCCCGGTCGATTTGCCGCCGCACCAGGGCGAGCTCGCGGTCGAGCGCCATTTGGGCGCGCTCGCTGCCGCCAACCTCGCCGCGGGGTCGGTGCCCTCCTTCCTCGGCGCCGGCGCCTATCGCCACCACGTTCCGGCGGCGGTCGATCATTTGATTCAGCGCAGCGAATTCCTGACCTCCTACACGCCTTACCAGCCCGAGATCAGCCAGGGCACGTTGCAGATGTTGTTCGAGTTTCAAACGCAGGTCGCGCTGCTCACCGGCATGGAGGTGGCAAACGCCTCGATGTACGACGGCGCCACCGCCTGCGCCGAGGCGGTGATGATGGCGAATCGCCTCACCCGCCGAAAAAAGGTGCTGTTGTCGGGCAACCTGCACCCGCATTACGCGGCCGTCACCCATACGCAGGGCCAGTTCCTCGACGGAACGGTGCGCGTGCTGCCGGCCGATCCCCACGGCCGCGAAGCGCTGGCTCCCCTCATCGACCAGGAGACCTCGTGCGTGGTCGTGCAGAACCCCGGGTTCTTCGGCCACGTCCGTGACCTCGCACCGCTGGCCGCCACCTGCCATGCCGCGGGGGCGCTCTTGATCGTCGTCGTTACCGAAGCGGTTTCGTTCGGTGCCGTGCGCTCGCCCGGCGCGATGGGCGCCGACATCGTCGTGGCCGAGGGCCAGTCGATCGGCAACGGCCTCAACTTCGGCGGCCCCTATCTCGGCCTCTTTGCCGCGCGCGAGCGTTTCGTGCGCCAAATGCCGGGCCGGTTGTGCGGCGAAACCGTCGATGCCGACGGCAAGCGCGGCTTCGTGTTGACGCTGTCGACGCGCGAACAACATATCCGCCGCGAAAAAGCGACCAGCAACATCTGTACAAACTCCGGCCTTTGCGCGTTGGCGTTTGCCATTCATCTGGCGCTGCTCGGGGAAGAGGGACTGAAGCGCCTGGCGCTGCTCAACCATCGGGCGGCGGTGGCCTTGGCCGAGCGGCTGTCCCGCGTGCCTGGCGTCCAGGTGCTGAGCGACACGTTCTTCAACGAATTTACCCTCGCGCTGCCGCGGCCGGCCGCGCCGATCGTCGATGTACTGGCGACGCGCGGCATCCTGGCCGGCGTTCCGGTGTCGCGGCTGCTGCCGGGGCGGCCCGAGCTGGCCAACCTGCTGCTGGTCGCGGCGAGCGAAACCACCCGCCCCGACGACGGCGAGGCCTTGGCCCTCGCGCTCGCCAAGGTGCTGTCATGAGCGAGCGATCCCAGGCCCACTCGGCCGGCGCTCGCCCGCCGGCGCCGGCCGGCGAGGCCGCGACCCATAGCGGCAATCGCGGACTGGCGATGGAAGAACCCTTGCTGTTCGAGCAGGGCGCGCCCGGTCGTTGCGGGGTCGATTTGCCGATGCCGCCAGCCGTCGGCGATCGCCTGGGCGGCCTCGATCGCCGCGAGTCGATCGGCCTCCCCGGGTTGTCCGAGCCGCAGGTCGTGCGCCATTTCGTGCGCCTGTCGCAGAAAAACTATGCTATCGACGCCGGTCTCTATCCGTTGGGCTCGTGCACCATGAAGCATAACCCGCGACTGAACGAAAAGATGGCGCGTCTCGCCGGCTTCGCCGATCTGCACCCGCTGCAGCCGCTCGCCACCGTTCAGGGGGCGCTCAAGCTGATGGACGAGGTGGCACATTGGCTCAAGGTGCTGACGGGACTGCCCGCCGTAGCGCTGTCGCCCGGCGCCGGCGCCCATGGCGAGATGTGCGGCATGATGACGATCCGCGCCGCGTTGGCCGCGCGCGGCGACGCCCGCAAGCGCGTGCTCGTTCCTGACTCGGCGCACGGCACCAATCCGGCGACCGCCGTGCTGTGCGGCTACACCGTCGACCCGGTGCCCTCCACCGCGCGCGGGCGCATCGACCTGGCCGCGCTCAAGGCGAAGCTTGGCCCCGATGTTGCGGCGATCATGCTGACCAACCCCAATACCTGCGGCCTGTTCGAGGACCAGATTCGCGAGGTGGCCGACGCCGTCCACGCCGCCGGCGCCTTCTTCTACTGCGATGGTGCCAACTTCAACGCCATCGTCGGCAAGGTGCGGCCGGGCGATCTCGGTATCGACGTCATGCACATCAACCTGCACAAGACGTTCTCGACGCCGCACGGCGGCGGTGGCCCGGGCTCTGGACCGGTGGCATTGTCGGCGGCGCTCGCCCCCTTCGCGCCGCTGCCGGCGATCGTCCATGGTCCGAACGGCTTGTCGCTGATCGAAACCGATGAAGCCGCCGCTGCTGCCGGGCTACAGCCGTTCGGCCGCGTCAAGGCGTTCCACGGCCAGATGGGCATGTTCGTCCGCGCGCTTGCCTACATGCTCTCGCACGGCAGCGACGGGCTCCGCCAAGTGGCCGAGGACGCCGTGCTCAACGCCAACTACCTGCTGGCGGCGCTCACGGGCGATCTGTCGCCGGCCTATCCCGGCCCGTGCATGCACGAGGTGCTCTTCGACGACACGTTCCTGAAAGGAACGGGGGTGACGACGCTCGATTTCGTCAAAGCGATGATCGACGAGGGCTATCACCCGATGACGGTCTATTTCCCGCTCATCGTCCACGGCGCGCTGCTGACCGAACCGACCGAGACCGAGTCGAAGGACGCGCTCGACCAGTTGATCGGCACGCTCCGCTTCCTGGCGCGCCAGGCCAAGGGCGGCGACCAGGCGCGCTTCACCGGTGCGCCGCGGCTGGCGCCGCGCCGCCGCCTCGATGAAACCCGCGCCGCGCGCTTGCCGGTGCTGCGCTGGCGCCCACCTAGTCCGGCGCAGGCGGCGGAGTAGGGATCGACGGCCGCGACCCGCTACGCGATCCCCGGCGGATTGGGGGCGACGCGGATCAGGCGCTTGCCGATATTGCCGCCATCGAAGAGGTCGAGGAGCGCCTCGGGGGCTTTTTCAAGACCCTCCCAGATATCCTCGCGGTAGCGCAGCCGGCCCTCGTTGATCCACGTCGACAGATACCGGAGCCCTTCGCCGTATTCGCGATGGTAGTCGTGGATGATGAAGTACTTCATCGTCTGGCTGAACGGCCAGTGCCAAGGGCGGCCGCCTTCGTCGATGCTGTTGTAGTTGTCGATGATGCCGACCAGCGTCACCCGCGCGCCCGGGTTCAGCGTCGTGGCCACCGCAGCGGCAATCGGGCCCCCCACGTTGTCGTAGTAGAGGTCGACGCCCTTGGGCGCCGCGCCGCGAATCGCCGCGGCGAGATCGGCCGCGCGGCGATAGTTAATGGCTTCGTCGTAGCCGAAGTCGCGCACGAGCGTCGCGCATTTCTCGTCGGTGCTGGTCAGGCCGATCACGCGGCACCCCAGAATCTTGCCGATCTGTCCCGCCACCAGCCCGACGTTGCCCGCCGCGCTTGACACCACCATGGTCTCGCCGCGGCGCGGCTTCAGTTCGCGCATGACCGAGAAATAGGCGGTCAAACCGCCCGAGCCGAGGACGCCGAGCGCGGTCGAGATCGGCCCCTGCGCCGGGTCGATCTTGCGGGTGCCGTGGGGATTGCTCGAATAGTGTCCCTTGCCGTCGGCGACCGCGTGACTCTGCCAGCCGAACAGATCGGTGACGATGTCACCCGCGCGGAAATCGGGATGATTCGACAGGATCACCTCGCCAACCGCCATGCCGAACAGCGTGCCGTAGAGGGGCGTCAGTTCGACGAACCGCGGCGTCGCATTCATCAACAGGCGCTGCTTGGGGTCGATCGACAGATAGATCACGCGGGCGAGGAACTTCCCCGGCGGTGGCAGGGGCAGCATGTCCTCGACGAACAGGAAGTCGTCGGGCTGCGGGCGGCCGATCGGCCGGCGGGCGAGCAGCCAGCGCCAATGCCGTTCGTCAGTTGGCATCGTCAGGCTGGCCTGGGCGACGTGGATGCGCGAGACGCCCTTATCCATGGTGGTCATCTTGGCACACTTTTGACGGAGATTTTTCGATGACACCCAAGTTTTGCGAGCCCCGCGCGCCGCACTCTCCACAGTTGACTCGGCGCCGTCATTCGGGGAGGCTTTTCCAATGACGGCAAAGCCAAGTCGACGCAACGGGAAAAACAATGAGGAATGAACGCACACGCTTCTCGTTCGTGGCTGGCGCCGCCCTTCTGGCGGGCCTGACGGCCGCTCCCGCCGCGGCCCAGGACGCTCCCGACACCCTGCGCGTCGCCATGTACCAGAACTCGCTGACGCTCGGCAACGTGTACGGGCTCAACTACATCTGGCCGCACATGTACTGGTGGGAGGGCTCCTACGATTCGTTCGTCCGTGTCGACGACCACGGACAAGTCCTGCCCTTCGCCGCCGAGAAGTGGGAGAACGTCGACGCCAAGACCTGGCGCGTGACGTTCCGTAAGGACGTAACGTTCTGGAGCGGTCGTCCGAACGACGCCGCCAACGTCGTCAAGGCGTTCGACTACCTTCACACCGACGTCGGCAAGACAGCCGGCATCATGCGCAACATGCAGCTCGCGAGCTATAAGGCGGTCGACTCGCACACGGTCGAATTCGTTACTCGCGACCTCGATCCTCTGTTTATCCCCAAGCTGGCAGCGTTCTATGTGATCGACATGGCCGCGTTCGCCGACCTGGGCGTAAAGGACTTTGCCGTCAAGCCGGTGGCGTCGGGCCCCTTTCGCATCGTGAGCTGGACCGACCAGGAGCAGGTTTCGACCGCCTTCGACAAGAGCTGGCGGCCGGCCAAAACCAAAAACATGCGCCTGCTCAACGTTCCCGAGGCGGCGACACGGCTCGCCGCTCTCTCCGCCGGACAGCTCGACATCGCGTTCAACATGGCCCCCGACGACGTGCCGCGCATTCGCGCCGCCGGTCATGTCGCCGCCGTCGAGGGGGCGCCGTTCGCCGCGCAGATCGGCCTCTTCACCGTCGATTTCGCCAAGAAGTGGGGCGGCAAGGCGCCGTTCGCTGATCGGCGTGTGCGCCAGGCCGTGAACTACGCCGTCAACAAGGATGCGATGGTCAACCAACTGCTGGGCGGCCACGGCAAACCGGCAGGGCAGCCGGCGATCCCGGGAACGTTCGGCTACACCCCGGACGTCAAGCCTTACCCCTACGACCCTACCAAAGCCCGGCAACTGCTGGCGGAAGCAGGCTACCCCCGGGGGTTTTCGACCGTGTTCGAGACGTCCGCCCTGTTCGGGGCGGGCGGCGACGTGTTCCAGGTCGTCGCGGCCGATCTCGCCCGTGTCGGCATCAACATCGATGTCGTTCTCATGCCGCCCGGCGAGCGCCAGAAGCTCATCAACGACAGCACCTGGAAGGGCGATATGACGTCCGTAACCGCGTTCTTCTCGCCGATGCAGGACGCGTCGATCCCGTTTCAGGTCTTCGGCTGCGAGATCGTGACCCGGCCGGTGTCGACCTGCATTCCGGAACTGACCCAGTTGATCCGCGATCAGGCCCGTGAATTGGATCCCAAGAAGCGGCTGGCGCTCCTGCAGGAGTTGATGAAGAAGTCGAACGAGGAAGCGCTGGCGCTGTTCTTGTTCGACGGCTTCGACATCACCGGCGTCGCCAAGCGCGTCAAGGGATACAAGAATTGGAACAAGGTCATCCACTACGAGCACATGAGCGTCGACGGCTGACGTCGCCGGTTGCGGGATCATGACCCTGAAGGCCAACCGCAACCGCCAAGTCGTTCTGGCGCGCTATCCCGAGGGCGTCCCGCGCGCCGACGACTTCCGCGTGGTCGATAGCCCGATGCCGCAGCCCGGCCCCGGCCAATTTCTGGTACGGACGATCCTGCTGTCGCTCGATCCGTGGATCTGGCTGCGCATGAAGCCGGTCCAGCAGTACCGGCAATGGTCGCCGAAGAACCAGGTGCTCGGCCTTGGCGAGGTGATGCACGGCGCGGTGGTCGGCGAGGTCATCGAATCGCGCAATCCGGCGTTCGCGGCGGGCGACCTGATCGAAGGCAAGCTCGGCTGGCAGCAATACGCGCTCCACGATGGTGCTGGCGACCGCCTCGACAACGCGGGCGGTGTCACCCGCGTCGATCCCGCGCTCGGGCCGCTGGCGGCCTGGCTTGGGCCGCTCGGCCGCACCGGCATGACCGCCTATTTCGGCTTGTTGAAGGTCTGCCAGCCCAAGGCGGCCGAGACGGTGGTCGTAAGCTCGGCCGCCGGTGCGACGGGGTCGGTGGTCGGGCAAATAGCCAAGATCAAAGGCTGCCGTGTCGTCGGCATCGCCGGCTCGGACGCGAAGGTCGACTGGATCGAGCGCGACCTCGGTTTCGACGCGGGTATCAACTACCGCACCGCCCCCGACCTGACGGCGGCGCTGCGCGCGGCATGCCCGAACGGAATCGACTGCTACTACGACAATACGGGCGGGCCGATCGCCGATGCCGTTCTGACGCTGCTCAACAATCGGGCACGCTGGGCGGTGGTTGGCGTCATCGCCGAGTACGACCAGGACCTGGCCACGTCGCGCGGTCGGCGCCCCTACACGATGCTGCTAGCCCGCCGCGCCCGCATGGAGGGGTTCGTCGTCCACGATTGGGCGCGCGAGCACCCGGCCGCCATTCGTGAGATCGTCGGCTGGATGCGTGAGGGTCGGCTACAATCACGCGAACATCTGACCGACGGGATCGACCAGGCGCCGCGCGCATTTGTCGGCATGCTACAGGGCGAAAATATCGGCAAGGCTTTGGTCCGCGTCGGTCCCGATCCGGGGTGACGCATCACCCCGACAGCAACGCCGCCAGGTCGTTAACGTTACCGATGGCGTCGAGGCGGCGGAGCGCGGCGAGCAGGCGGGCCGACCGCTCGCGCGGCATGCACAGCGCCGTCGTCTCATGGAACTTCGCCTCGACCATGGCGTCGGTCATCGGCCGCTCGGGGCTACCGAAGGTCGCGCCAAGCGTTGCCGCCGCCCGGTAGGTGCGGCCGCCGGCGACGACCTCTGCCGTGCCGCGGACGTCGGCCCGCCGCAGCTCGTTATAGGCGCGCGTGGCGTCGCGGTCCTCGACGACCTCGGTGACCTGGCACAGCCGGCGGGCCACCGGGTCGACAAGGCGTTGGGCGCTGACCCATTGCGGGCCGGCCGGTAGCCCGAGCAGCACCATGGCCGCGGCCCATTGCACCGAATAGATCGCCTCCCAATAGGTCTCGGGCTCGGGCTCGAACTGGTGCGGCACCGTGGAGGGATAGGGAACGGAAAGCCGCACGCTCGTGATGGCGCCCGCATCGAAGGCATGGTCGCGGACGAGGTCGGCCAACGCCTGCAGGGCGCATTGGCCGGGCCGATTGCAGGGCCAGGGCTTAAGCTCGATGTGTTCGCACAGGTCGAACGGCGTCGGCGATCGCATTAGCTCAGCGACGTCGTAATCGGCCGCGAAGCGATCGATTTCGTCGGGGATGCTCTCAAGACCGTGGCTCGCCATCACCGCCGCCTGCACGCCAGCGCGGGCATGGAACAGGGGCGTGGCGAGTTGCCCGGGCGTACCAAGCGGTGAAATCCGCTTGCGCTCGAACGCGCTGGCGAACACCTGCGCATTCCCGGTCGCGACCGCGCGGTGGGGGAGTTCCCAGGCGAGGCTGAGGGCGCGCGCCGTCGTCGCCCGGTCGAGCCGCAATAGTCGCGCGGCGATCGCCGCCGCCGTCGAGCGATGGTGCGCCATGCCATTGTTGGCGCGCACCGCGAAGTGGAAGCGCGCGCAATGGACGTAGCCGAGCGCCGCCGCCGCCAGTACCTCGCGGCCCGAGGCGTGACTGCGCTGGCCGACCGCGAGGGCGGTATGGACGCATAGCGGGCCGATGTGGCGTCCCGGTCCGGTGTCTTCGAAGTTGGTGGCGCGGCAGAACTGGCCGTTGATGCCGGCAGCGACTTCGGCAGGGACCTTGAGCCCATCGCCGCCCAGCAGCACAGCATCCGGCCGCCCGGCGAGATCGCTCGCATAGGCCAGCAGTGCCCGGCCGGTCAGCGCCGCGCCCATGTAGGTGATACCGACATGGTCGATCACCAGCCGCCGCAGCGCTGCCAACGCGCTGTCCGGAACGGCGCCGGTGGGCGTGTCCGCGATCTCGGCGGCGAGCCGCTCGGTGAGGCTCACGCGGGGAGGGGGAGACCGTTCGGACGGCTGGGGCATGGGGGTTCTCTTCCGGGGTGACGGCCTGATCCTATCGCCCTCCGCCCGCTCCATCGACACGAGACCTTCGAGATGTGGGAGCGCCCGCGCTCCCTAGTTGCCCGTTCTTGCCACGTGGCGGGCGAAAAACGCGCTCACCTGGACCTTGGCGTCGGCCCAGGCTTCGGCATTGCCACCGGTGGTCGCGCCCTTGCCGGTGGGAGAGTGGGCATTGGTCCGTTCGGGAATGAAGCGTACGGGATTGGCGCTGTCGAACGAATGGTGAGCCCCCGCGTAAATCTTCAGGGCGACCGGCTGCCCGTTTCGCCTGGGCCGCCTCAACGAGCTCGCGGCAGGCCGCCGCGGGCGCCCAGTCGTCGATCTCGCCGACGAGGAGGAGGAGCGGCGCGGTCGGTCGGTAAACGCCGGCGAAACGGTAGAGCGAACCTGTACGGCCGCCGCCGCGCTCGACCATCCAGCGGCCGTAAGTCACCGCACAGGCCGGATAGAGGGCGATGCCGGCGGCAAAGCCGTCCCGCTTTACCACTGCCAACGGATCGCCATCGCCCACCGGCTCGACCATCGCGGCGAGCGTCGATCGGCCGCCATGCGACCCGCCCATCACGCCCACCCGCCTGCCGTCGACATAGGCAAGAGTGTGCAGGAAAGCGAGCGCCGCATAGGCGTCGCCGGCACGCACGTTGCCGTCCACCGTGCGCGACCGCTGGGGCGGTTCGGTGCAGATGCCATCTGGCAGGCCGCGCGGCGTGAAACTATCGGGAATGATGACGACGTAGCCCTGGGCCCGCAGGTCATTCGCCCAGCGCCGGGGCGCCTCGCTCGAGCGCGGTCCGACGCCGTTGCAATCGTGCAGGATGGTCACTGCCGGAAACGGACCCTCACCCGCCGGGCGCCGCAACGTCGCCGGCAATTGCTCGCCCGAGGCGGCCACGGTGATCGTCACGGCCTCCTGGGCCCGTGCCGCCCCGCTTCCTGCGACCATTCCGGCCGACACGGCCAACAGCGTCACCAATGCAGGAGCGACGCGGGCGAGATCTCGAACGATCCGCATCCGCACGTTTGCGCCTCCTCGCTAGATCGCCTTGTCGAACCAGTCGTTGATCAGCTTGGCCTTGTCGGCGGTGGTGCTGCCGGGCGGCAGGGCCCCCTCGGTGCAGCGCTTCACCGCGCGCACGGCATCGTCCTTGTATTTGAACAGTGGGTCGGTGGTCTCGTAGATCATCAGCACCGGCTGGGTGACGTGCGGCAGGCGTTCCTTCTTCGGGTAGCGAAACGAGGCGCGGTAGCCGTGATGGTAGCTGTCGATCGACTTCAATACCTCCATCACCACGGCGTGCATTTGTTCGGGCGAGGCAAGGCCATGCTTGCGCTGGTGCTCGACGTCGCGCTTGTACCAGGGGAAGAAGAAACTCTGGTCACGCACAAAGTGCCAGGCCCAGTTGAACTGGCTGCCGAAGGCATCGGGTTTGATCTCGGGCGTATAGTTGGCCAGCATGTCTGCCTTCTCGGCCTCCGTGTAAAGACCGATGCCGTCGATAACGACACGGCGGACGCGTTTCGGATTCTGGATTGCCAGCTCCATGGCGATCGACCCGCCGGTATGGGTGCCGTAGACGTCAACCTCGTCGACCCCAAGGGCGTCGAGCTGGCGCTTCACCGCGTCGCCGTAATAGGCCATGTCGGGGACGGCCATCTGCGCCTTGGCCGAATCGCCGTTGCCGAGCGTGTCGGGCGCATAGAGTGGGCGCTTCTCGCCCATCACCTTCATCAAGGGGATCAGGTTGTAGGACGAGGCCGGCGAGGCATGGATCATCACCAACGGCCGGCCCTTCTTGATGTCGCCAAGGCTGCGAAAGTGGACTTGGCCTTCCTTGATGCGGACGAAGTTGCGGTCGATGTCGGTCATTGGCTCCTCCCCTTTGGTTGGGGGAAGTTTAGCACGTGATAGTGCCGCCACACCTCGCTGCAGCGGAGTGGTAAGCGGAGCGGGTGGCGATCGTAGGGGGTACTGCGGTGGTCTTGGATCGGCCGGAGGTCGTCAGTTGAGCTTGCGACCGACGTCGCTGATGGCCTGATCGATCAACGCTCTGGCGCGGGCCGGATCGAGGTTCTCGGCGATGAGGCGCTCGGCTGCGCTGACCGCCACGTCGACCGCGAGGTTGCGCACCTCCTGCACCGCCTGCGCTTCGGCGCGGGCGATTTTCTCGACGGCGAGATCGGCGCGCCGCTTCAACTGATCATCGAGCGCCGCATCCGCCTCGCTCCGCATCGTTGCCACCTGCTCGCGCGCCTGGGCGACGATCGACTCGGCCTCGTGCAGGGCATCGCGCTGCTTGCGCTGATAGCTGGCCAACAAGGAGAGCGCTTCCTCGCGCAGCTTGCGGGCCTCGTCAATCTCGGCCTTGATCGCCCCCGTGCGTTGGTCGAGCTGTGCCGTGATCCGCTTTACGCCCACGGCCAGGAAGATCGCGACGAAGATCACAAAGGAGACGGCAACCCACGTCTCCGGATTGGTCAGAAAATGGCCCATCACTGACCCTTGAGTTCGGTGGCGACGGCTTGGGTCGCCCGGTCGGCGCTGACGTCGATCCCGACCAGCCGCCGCGTTATCGAGATGGCGGCCTCCTGGGCCACGAGTCGAACTTCGGTCTTGGCCCGATCTCGCGCCGATTCGATGCGTTGCTCTGCCGCGGTCGCTTCGCGATCCAGCCGGTCATCCAGTTCAGCCAGTCGCTTGGCCGCATCGGTCGCCATCGCGGCCTTGGCCTCGGCAATGACCACCTGGGCATTAGCGCGCGCCTTCGCGAGGGCCGCCTCATAGGTCTTGATGGCCAGCTCTGATTCTCGCTTGAGCGCTTCGGCCGCTTCGAGATCATTGGCGATGCGTTTCGCCCGCGCCTCGATGACGTCGCCGATCTTCGGCAACACGCGGCGAGAGAGCACGACATAGAGCACGATGAACGTCACCGCGAGCCAGAAGATCTGCGGCAGAAACGTGCTGATGTCGAGCTGGGGCATCGGACGTTTGCCGGTCTAGCCGAACAGGATCAGCAGCGCGATCAGGAGGGCGAATAGGCCGGTTGCCTCGGTGATGGCGAACCCAAGCAGTACGTTGCCGAACATCTTCGGAGCGGCCGTCGGGTTGCGCACGCCGGCGGCGACGTAGTTGCCAAAAATCAGCCCAAGGCCCACGCCGGCACCGGCCAGTCCGATGGTGGCGAGTCCGGCGCCGATCAACTTTGCTGCTTCTACTTCCATGACTTGTCCTTCCTTGTTAGGTAGCCCAACCGACGCTAGTGATGCAGGTGCAACGCGTCGTTCAAATATACGCAACTCAACACAGCGAAGACGTAGGCCTGCAGCACGGCCACCAGAAACTCCAATGCATACATCGCTACCGTCAAGGCGAGTGGTGCCACCCCAGGCACGACATAGAAGCCGCCCAACATCACGACGAAGCTGCCGAACACCTTGAGCAGCGTGTGGCCGGCCATCATGTTGGCAAACAGCCGCACCGACAACGTGATGGGCCGGATCAGGTAGGAAATCAGCTCGATGACCACCAGAAGCGGCAGAATGACGATCGGCGCCCCGGAGGGAACGAACAGCGTGAGGAACTTCGGTCCATGCTTGACGAAACCGATCACCGTCACCCCGAGGAAAATGAAGATTGCGAAGGCGAAGGTGATGATGATGTGGCTGGTGACGGTGAATGTATAGGGCACCAGCCCTTGCAGATTGCAAAACAGGATGAACATGAAAAGCGTGAAGATGAAGGGAAAATACGGCCGACCGGCGGTGCCGGCGTTATCCCTCACCATGCGGGCGACGAACTGGTAGGCCAACTCCGCCATCAATTGCAGGCGGCCCGGCACCATCGCACTGCGGTGCATGGCCGCTGTCAGAAACAGGGTGATCAGGGCGGCGACGATGACCATCCACAGCGACGAATTGGTGAACGATAGGTCGAGGCTGCCGAGGCGCACCTCGACCAGGCGATGAATCTCGAACTGCTCGAGCGGGCCATGAGCCTCGCCTTTGCTTGCAGCGGCGTGTGCCGTGCTGATGAAGAGACCCACCGTGTCGCCCCTACCTCTTGTCTCCGTTGTCCGCCTGTCGCTGCTCGTCGGCCCGCGCTTCGATGTGGCGGGCCGCGCGAAGAGCAGTGCGGATTCCCGCCGCCAGCCCTAGAACGACAAACACAAGCAACAGCGCTGGCTTGGTGCCGAGCCATCGATCAAGATACCAGCCGATCCCTCCGCTGACCCCGAGCGCCGCCACCATTTCCAGGGCGACACGCATGGCTTGGCCAAAACCGAAGGAGTCGACGCCGCCGCGTCCGTCCGACGCGCCGTCGCCGGCACCCTTCCGGGCCTTCTTCAGCCGCGCCCCTAGATCCTCGAGGCTCGGCGGCTTGTCCTCCGTCATGGGCGTCTCCCCGGACGCTTGACGAGGGGCGCCGCGAACCTCCGGAAACGCCCGGAAATCCGCCGAAAAACGCGGCGCACCCTAGCTATTGGGTCTACCCCTGTCAAGCATCAGCGACCAGAGAAAATCGGCACGCAAACAAGACGTTACCGGCCTGCGGCGCGGTGACGCCAGCCGCCTCAGCTCGCTTCGCGCAAGCGCTCGGCTCGCGCCAGGTCGACCGACACCAGCTGCGACACGCCGCGCTCGGCCATCGTGACGCCAAACAGGCGGTCCATGCGCGCCATGGTCAGGCTCGAATGGGTAATCAGGAGGAAGCGAGTCGAGGTCGTTTCGACGAGGCGGTCGATCAGGTCGCAGAAACGGCCAACATTCGATTCGTCGAGCGGCGCGTCCACCTCGTCGAGCACGCAAATCGGCGCCGGATTGGTGAGGAAAACGGCGAACAGCAGGCAGATGGCGGTCAACGCCTGCTCACCGCCCGACATCAGGGACATCGCCTGTAACTTTTTGCCGGGCGGACTGGCCATGATCTCGAGCCCGGCCTCGAGCGGATCCTCGGAGTCGACGAAGGCCAAATGGGCGCGGCCGCCACCGAACAGGGTCGTGAACAGTTCCTGGAAATGTTTGTTGACCTGCTCGAAGGACGCCAGCATGCGTTCGCGACCTTCCCGGTTCAGACTCTGGATGCCCTGCCGCAGCTTGGCGATCGCCTGCACCAGATCGTCGCGCTCGCTTTTCAGCGTGCGCGCCTTCTCCCCGATCTCCTCCGCCTCAATGTCGGCGCGCAGGTTCACCGGCCCCATGGTGTCGCGTTCGCGTCGGATGCGGTCCAGTTTGGTCTCGACCACGATCATTTCAGGTAGCGGAGCGTCCTCTTTGTGCTCGGCCTTGCTCAGCGCTTCCTGCGGTTCGCAGTCGAGCCGCTCGCGGATCTGCAGCGCCATGTCCTTTAAATGCTGCGTATTCCGCTCGACGCCCGATTCGAGCCGCACGCGGTTCTCGCGCGCTGCGGCCAGGGCTTCCTGAGTCGCCTTAGCGAGGCGATCACAATCGGCGAGACGACGTTCGCCAGTGGCTAGCAGATCAGCCGCGTCGCGGCGCTGGGCCTCGGCGTGTTCGAGCCGGCTCAGAATCTCGTCGCGCTGGCGAGCGATCTCGGCGGGAACCATCTCAATCGCCGTCAGTTCGTCTTTGACCGCGAACCGGCGTTCCTTGAGGGCGTCGATGTGGCGGGTGCCAGCCACTTCGCGCGCGCTCCAGGAGCGACGCTCCTCCGCCATTGCCAGCAGACGATCCTGGCGCGCCTTCGCTGCATGGGCGAGCCGGCTAGCCGCGGTTGCCGCCTCGGCGAGTTCGCCGCGGATGCGGCCAAGCGCAGTGCGCGCCGCGTCCAATCGAGCGGCGACCAAGTCCCGGGCTGGCAGTGCAGCAAGGCCTTGGCGCGCTCCCGCCATTGCGGCGGTCAAATCATCGCGCGCCGCCGCAAGCTGGGCTTTGGTTTCCTGGAGCGATGCCAGCCGGGCCGCGTACTCGGCATTGCGCCTAATAGCCTCGGCCTCGGCTTCCCGCGCTTCCTGCAGGTTGGTCTCGGCGGTCCGTGCCGCCTCACGGGCCGCCGTCTCGTCAGCCATCGCCGCTTCGGCGGCGAGCTTCGCGGCGAGAAAGCCGTTATTGGCTTCGTTACGCGCGCCCTCGGTATGCTGGACGGCGCCGCGCAACTCCTTGAGACGGTTGCGCTGATTCAGCCGTTGCACTGCCGTGGTGGCGACGCCGGCCGCCGCGGTGAAGCCATCCCACCGCCAAAGGGCGCCCTCCCGCGTCACCAGCCGCTGGCCCTGGCGCAAGTCAGCGGCCAGACGGGCGCCCTCGGCCGCGTCGACGACGCCGATCTGCGACAGGCGCCGCGCCAGGACCGGCGGTGCGTTGACGAAGCGTGACAGTGGCAGCGCCCCAGCCGGCAGCGGCGGAGCGTCGAGCAGCGGCCGCAGGTCGCGCCAATGGACCGGCGCGCCGGTGTCGGCGGCAAAATTAAGGTCGTCGCCGAGGCCCGCCCCAAGGGCGGCCTCGTACCCGAAATCAACGGCAACGGCATCGATCAGCGGCGGCCACAGGTCGTCCGCGTTGATGGCGAGCAACCCCACCAGGGCGTCGTGCTCGGCGACCAATCGGGCCAGCGCTTGTTCGGCCGCGGCCTTGGTGTCGCGGGCCGTCTGCTCGGCGACAATCGCTGCCCGCCGCGCATGTTCGGCGGCCAACGCTTCTTCTTGTGCCGCGGCGGCGGCGTGACGGAGCGCTGCCACGTCGGCATCGGGCTGCGTCGGAACGCCGGCGGCGCTGGCCTGGGCGACGTCAGCCGCCGTTTCAGCGAGACGGCCATGGAGCCGGGCGAGGCGTTCCTCGCCCTCCAGAATCCGTTGTTCGAGCGACCGACGCTCGGCCTCGACGGTCGCCGCTTCGGTCGTTCTCGCTTGGGCTTCACGATCGGCGGTGGCGACCGCGGTGGTGAGCTGGCTCACCTGCTCGCTCGCGGCCTCCATCAATCCCGCTTCGTCGTTCTGGGCGGCTTCCAGTCGCGCCTGTTCCTCGTTCAATCGGGCCAAGGCGGCGCGCGCGTCGCTGACCAGGGCTTCTTCGCGGGCGACGTCGCCGTCGATCTGGGCCAAGCGCTCGAGCAAGCGCTCGGCCTCGGCGCAGACGCGCTTCTCCTCTTCCTCCAGCCGACCCCGCTCGATCGCCAAGCGATTGAGGGCGGCACCGGCGGCGGCTTCGGCTTCCCGGAGCGCTGGGACCTGGCCGGCGGCAGCCGCCTGCTCGGTCGACGCGCGCGCCGCCTCGGCGGCGCGCGCGGTCACCTCGGCCTCAGCCTCGGCTAGTCGTGCTTCGGCGGCCTGCAGGGCGGCGTCGGCCTGCAGCCAGCGCAGATGGAACAACATCGCCTCGGTGGCGCGAATCTGGCCACTGATGTTGCGGTAGCGGCTGGCCTGGCGTGCCTGCTTCTTGAGCGCCTGCAACTGCGTGTCGAGCGTCTTCATCACGTCGTCGACCCGATCGAGATTGGTCTCGGCGGCGCGGAGCCGCAATTCGGCTTCGTGGCGGCGCGAATGGAGCCCTTTGATGCCCGCTGCTTCCTCGAGCAGGCCGCGCCGCTGCTGCGGCTTGGCGTTGATGATGGTGCCGACCTGGCCCTGGCTGACGATCGCGGTCGAATTGGATCCGGTCGCGGCGTCGGCGAACATCAACTGCACGTCGCGCAAACGCACCTCGTGCGAATTTACGAGATAGCGCGAGCCGGCCGAGCGCTCGATGCGGCGAACAACTTCGATCTGATCGGAGTAGTTATAGGCGGCGGGCGCGTCACGCTCGGCGTTGTCGAGCAACAGCGATACCTCGGCCAGGTTGCGCGCCGGTCGGTCATTGGTGCCGTTGAAGATGACGTCGTCCATCTCGCTGCCGCGCATGCGCTTGAAGGAGATCTCGCCCATGACCCAGCGCAGCGCTTCGACCAGATTCGATTTGCCGCAGCCGTTGGGGCCGACGATGCCGGTCGTACCGGGCTCGATGATCAACTCGGTCGGTTCGACGAAGGACTTAAAGCCAGCGAGGCGAAGGCGAGAGAAATGCATGGCGAACCAAAGACTCTTTCTGCGGGTTACAGGGTACTAACCGAACAGGCGATCAAGGATGCGACGGAACCACGACTTCTCGCCGGACGGCCCCTTGGCCGTTTCGGCTCTCCCCGGGTTCAAGACCTCATCCAGCTCGGCCACCGTCATGAAGCCGGGGATGACGCGTCCCTGGACCACGAAGGTTGGCGTGCTGCGGACGCGAAAATCGCGCTCTGCCGCCTGGCGCTCCTTGAGGATGTGCTCGGCGATCGACTGATTTTGCAGGCAGGCCTGAAATTGGTCGGGTCCGACGCCGGCGATGCGCGAGAGGCGGGCAAGCTCGGCCATCGGATCGCGCGCGCCCGCCCATTGGGTTTGTCGATCAAACAGCAACTGCACAAAGCCGAAATAGCGCTCCGGGCTCTCCGCACTGATGCAACGGGCGACGATGGCGCCCTGCAATGCCGCGCCGTCGAGCGGGTAGTCGCGCAATACCAGCCTGACCTTGCCGGCTTCGACATAGCTTTTTAGCAGGTGCGGCATCGTCTCGGCATGAAAGCGCGCGCAATGGGGACAGGTGAGCGACATGTACTCGATCACCGTGATCGGCGCGTCGGTGCTGCCGAGGGTCATTTCCCGCGCTGCTCCGGCCTGGTCTGCGGGCGTTGCCGCCCGGGCGCGGACGCCGGCGGGACCCATCGTCGAGGCAAAGAGAAGCACCAAAAGCGCAGCAACCCACGCTTTACCTTGAGTAATCAAACGATCCTCCTACTAGATATTGAGTATATGCACCCCCCCTGCGAGTCACAAGCGGTCGTGGCCATCGAGCGACTGGAATTGTCGTGCCTAGCGCCGCCGCATCGCCCGACTGAGGGACTGCAATGCCGCCGCCAGGTCAGGATCCTTGGTCGCCGGGACCATCGCCGCCGGCGCCTCGGAACTGGCCTCGTCGCCGGCTGCGACTGGGTGGGGCTGGGCGGGCGCAAACGGCAGAGGGCCCTGAACGATCGCCAAGCGCGCGATGGCCCGATAGCCGAAATAGGCATTGATGCGCTCGATGACCAGGGGCGTGAGGTGTTGCAGCTCCGGGGCAAAGCTTCCTTCGCAGCGGACGGTGAGCGTCGCGCCCCCGCCCCGCTGAAACTGCAATCGCTCGGGCGCCGTATGTTGGGCCAACGTATCGCCGACCACGGTTGCCCAGCGCGTCAAGATCTCGTGTTGAGCAAAACCATGCTGACGAAAGGCGCCTTTGGTCAGCGTATGCACGATCTCTCGTAGCGGACGCGTCCGCCGGGCGCGCGGCGATTCGGACTCGGTTGGCGGTTTGGCCATGGACCATCATCGCCCAGTTGGCGGTCGGCGTCATGTTATGGTCGGGCCATGAAGGATGGGTCGCCCTTTTCGCCCTCGCAGGCGAGACGGCTGACGGCGGTTTTGCTCGCTTGGTACGAACGCCACCAGCGCGACCTGCCGTGGCGCACGCCGCCCGGCCGGACGCCCGATCCCTATCGCGTCTGGCTCAGCGAGATCATGCTGCAGCAGACGACGGTCGCCACGGTGACCCCGCGGTATCAACGCTTCCTCGCGCGCTGGCGGACGGTGGAAGCACTGGCGGCGGCGGCGCTGGCCGAGGTACTGCATGAATGGCAAGGCCTCGGCTATTACGCGCGGGCGCGCAACCTTCACCGCTGCGCCAAAGCGGTGGTCGCCGAGCAGGGCGGGCGCTTCCCCGACCAGGAGAAGGCGCTGCGCGACCTGCCTGGGGTAGGCGAGTACACGGCCGCCGCCATAGCCGCGATCGCCTTCGGCCGGCGTACCGCTCCGGTCGACGCCAATATTGAGCGGGTGATGGCGCGCCTTATCGGCATGACCGAACCGGTGCGCGCCGCCAAGGCGCGCTTGCGCCACGCCGCGGGAGCGATCATCCGGCGTCAGCATGCCGGCGATACGGTCCAGGCCCTGATGGATCTTGGTGCCAGCCTGTGCACGCCAAGGCGCCCGCGCTGCCTGCTCTGCCCCTGGCAAGACGATTGCGTGGCCCGGGCGCAAGGCCTCAGCGAGCGCATTCCCGTCAAGGCGCCGCGCCCCGTGCGGCCGATGCGCCATGCGGTCGTGTTCTGGCTCGAACGCCCCGACGGCGGCGTGTTACTGCGTCGCCGCCCCGACGACGGCTTGCTCGGCGGGCTCATGGAGTTGCCGATGACACCCTGGGGCGAGGCGCGCTGGCGCCGCCGGGACGCTGCCCGCCATGCGCCGGCGCAGGTGCGTTGGCGGGCGTTGTCGCGGCCGGTTGAGTGGGGTTTTACCCATTTCCGCGTTGCACTGGAGGTGTGGATTGGCCGGTCGCGGTCGCGCGACCAGACCCAGCAGTGGATTGCCCCCGCGGCCTTTGGCGGTCAGGCATTGCCGACGATGATGAAAAGGGTGGTCGACCGGGTGCTGGCCGAACGAGCTAGTTGATCTCGGCGCGCAATTTCTGACGCAGCAGGTCGATCGGCACCGATTTGCCTTCGACGTCGAAGTGCCAGAACGTCCAGCCATTGCAGGCCGGCGCCCCTTGAACCTCGGCGGCGACGCGGTGAATGGATCCCGCAAACGGTCCTTGCTGGCCGTCGCTGACCAGCGAGCCGTCGGCACGGATGCGGGCGTGCCACCGGCGGCGGGCGTCGAACAGGACGGTACCAGGTTCAAGCAGACCCCGTTCGATGACGCGGCCAAACGGAATGCGCGGCTCGCTGCGCGGGTTCTGGGTTACGGCCACATCGCGCAGATCGATCGGCAGCACCTTGGTCAGACGTTGGCGCGCGATCTTGGCGTAGGTGGCGTCGCGTTCGATGCCGATGTAGCGCCGCCCGAGCTTCTTGGCGACGGCCGCGGTGGTGCCGGAGCCGAGAAACGGATCGAGTACGACGTCCCCCGGATTGGTCGAAGCGAGGACGACGCGATAGAGCAGCGACTCCGGTTTCTGCGTCGCATGCACCTTGGCGCCGTCGATGCGCAACCGTTCCTGACCGGCGCAGATCGGCAGCACCCAGTCCGAGCGCATCTGCAGATCGTCGTTGAGGGCCTTCATGGCCCGGTAGTTGAAGGTGTAGCGCCGGTCGCGCTCCTTGGCGCACCAGATCAAGGTTTCATGGGCGTTGGTGAAGCGCGTGCCCTTGAAGTTCGGCATCGGGTTCGCTTTGCGCCAGACGATGTCGTTGAGGATCCAGAAGCCGGCATCCTGAAGAATCGAGCCGATGCGGAAGATGTTGTGATAGCTGCCGATCACCCACAGTGTTCCGGTGTCGCGCAATGCCCGCCGCGCCGCAGCGAGCCAGCGACGCGTGAATTCGTCGTAGTCGGCGAAGGAGTCGAAGTGGTCCCAGCTGTCGTCAACGCCGTCAACGCGGGTGTTGTTGGGACGCAATAGTTCGCCGCCTAACTGAAGATTGTACGGCGGGTCGGCGAACACCATGTCGATCGACTTCTCGGGGAGTTCGAGCATGCGCTCGACGCAATCGCCCTCAAGGATGTTATCCACAGGCAGGACGGGCGGTGTGCCCCGGGGGGACGATTTGTCAGGAGGCGCGGGCATGAAGGGCGCATCCTGATTCACTCGATTCCCGGCGTCAAGCGGGAATCAGATAGAAAATCAAAGACTTAACGCTATTTTCTCAGGTTCGCTCGGTCTTAGGGGGCAAACGACCGCCGGTGATGGGGGGTCGGACCCATGATCAAAAGGGCGAGCCGGTGTTCCTCCGTGGCGTAGCCACGGTTGCTGTCCCAGCCATAGCCCGAATGGGCGCGATCGAGGGCAGTCATGACGCGGTCGCGGATCACTTTGGCAACGACGGATGCAGCGGCCACCGAGAGGCAAAGGGCATCGCCATCCACGACGGCGGCGGCCGGGCAAGGCAAGGCGGGGACCCGATTGCCGTCGACCAGGATGAGGTTGGGCCGGCATCCCGGCTGGCGGATCAGTGCCGCGGCCGCGCGCTGCATGGCGAGCATGCTCGCCCACAGGATATTGAGCCGGTCGATTTCGCCTACGCTCGCGGCGCCAACCCCGATGCGGGCGGTCCGCCGCAGGACGCGGTAGAGCCGTTCGCGCTCGGCGCTGGGCAACAGTTTGGAGTCATTCAAACCTGGAGGAATCTGCGCGGGGTCGAGGATGACGGCAGCAGCGACCACGGGCCCTGCTAGCGGTCCGCGCCCGGCCTCGTCGATGCCGGCCACCAGCCCGCCTGCCGCCGATTCGCGCGAAAAGTCGGGCCGGGAACGCGTGGGCGGGATGGTGGCAACGATCCTCATCATCCAGCCTAAGTAGCACCAGCCGCTAGCGTTGTGTATTATATGATTATTAACATATAATAACTCATGCGGAACGGACGACTGACACCGGAGGATTAGTATGTTATATGACATATTATGCGCTATCCGCCGAATCACAGGGCCGCTAGCCGCGCGCGGATCTTAGCCGCGGCCGCTGCCTTGTTGCGTCGCGTCGGTCTGGCGGGGACGACGATCGACGATTTGATGGCGGGCGCGGGCCTGACCCGCGGATCGTTCTATGCGCATTTTGGCGACAAGGATGCCGCCCTGGCGGCGGCGGCCGAACAATCGCTCCGCGAGGTCCGCGCGGCTCTTGGCGAGGGTCTGGCGGGTGGGGATGACTCCGCCTGGCTGTACGGCGCGACCGCTCGCTATCTCGGCCGGCACCATCGCGACCAACCCGAGGGTGGCTGCCCGCTGCCGGCGATCGCGGCGGAGGCGTCGCGCGGCCAGTCGAGCCTACGGCGGACCCTGGCCGACGGGATAGGGACTTACCAAAGCGCCATTGTCGCGCACCTTGGCGGCGTCGCCGCGGCCGAGCGGGGCGAGCGCGCGCTCGGCATTCTTGCCCTCTATGTCGGCGGTCTTTTGCTGGCCCGTTTGGTGCCCGACGCTGCTCGCTCCGATGAGGTGTTGCGCGCCTGTCGCCACGCCGCCCAACAATTGGCCGACGTGCCCTAAAGAAAATTCAGCTGGTCGCCCGCTGCCGCCGGCGGCATGAACCGGTCCGTGCGCAACGCCAGCGACGTCCGGTTAAGGCCGAGCTTGCGGCACGCCAGGCGAAAACGCGTGCCGATCATGTTGGCATAGGGACCCTCACCGCGTCCGCGCAGGCCAAAGCGCGCGTCATAGAGCTTGCCGCCGCGTGCCTCGCGCAGGTGCCGCAGGATCCGGTCGGCCCGATCGGGCACGTTCTCGCGCAACCATTCCTGGAACAGGTCCTTGATCTCGTGCGGCAGGCGAAGGAGCACATAACTCGCGCTCACCGCGCCGGCGGCGTGGGCCGCCGCGAGAATAGGCTCGATCTCGTGGTCGTTGAGCGCCGGGATGACGGGCGCCACCGTCAACCCAACCGGAACGCCCGCGTGCGCGAGGGCCCGCACGGCCGCGAGGCGTTTGTGAGGCGTCGATGCGCGGGGCTCCATATGCCGGGCAAGCCGGTGATCGAGCGTCGTCACCGACACCATGACCTTGACCAACTGCTGTTCCGCCAACACCGCCAATACATCGAGGTCGCGCACGACGAGGGCCGATTTTGTCACGATGCCCACCGGATGCCGAAACGCTGCCAGCACCTGCAGGATGTCGCGCGTGATTCGCATCTCGCGCTCAAGCGGCTGGTAGGGATCGGTATTGGTGCCGATGGCGATCACCTTGCAGCGATAACCCGGGCGGCGCAGCTCGCCGGCCAGCAGCCTGGCGGCGTCAGGCTTTGCGAACAGCTTGCTCTCGAAATCGAGCCCGGGCGACAGCCCGAGATAGGCGTGGGTGGGTCGGGCAAAACAATAAATGCAACCGTGCTCGCAACCGCGGTAGGCGTTGATCGATTGATCGAAACCGACATCGGGCGAATCGTTGGTGGTGATGATCGTGCGCGTGCGATCGATGGTGACCGACGTCCTCAGCGGTGGTGGCGGCGTGTCTGCGGCGCCCCAATCGTCGTCGAACCGGAAATGCGCGTCGCCGAGCAGGCGGCGTTCGCGCTCGAAGCGGCCGCTGGCATTGGAGATGGCCCCCCGGCCGCGGCGGCCGTCGGGGTGGACGGCCGTGCCCGCTGGGGTCGCGGAGGTGGTAGGTGTCCGGAGGGCCATAGCGGCACACTAGTCCGCAGCGCCAGAACAAATCAAGAACAATATCAGGAATTTCATCCTAGCGGGAGCGCTTGTGTCCTCCCCGCGAAGGACCGAATGATCCTGGTGGTATGGCCGTGCCCGATGCCCCGCGCCTCTCCATCATCATTCCTGCGCTCAACGCCGCCGCAACCGTTGGCGCGACGCTCGTGGCGCTGCAGGAGGGGCGGGCGTTGATCGGCGAGGTGTTGGTCGTCGACGCAGGCTCGACCGACAACACCGCGCTGCTCGCCAAGCGCCAGGGCGCGCGCATCCTTTCGGCGCCGCGCGGCCGCGGGGACCAGTTGGCGGCGGGCGCCGCGGCGGCGTGCGAAGAGTGGCTACTGTTTCTGCACGCGGACACCCTCCTCGAAGCGAACTGGAGCGTGGAGGTCGCAGACTTCGCGGCCGACCCCGGCAATCGTGAGCGCGCGGCGGTGTTCGCCTTTGGCTTCGCCGAACCCGCACCGGCGCGCTTCGTCGCCCGCGTCGGTTGGCGCAATCGCTTCTTTGCCTTGCCCTATGGCGACCAAGGCTTGCTGATCCACCGGACGCTCTACCGGCGAATCGGCGGGTTCGAGCGGGTACCGTTGATGGAAGACGTCGCCATCGTCCGCCGGCTTGGCCGCCGCCGCCTTCATTTCTTGGGAACGGTCGCCCGCACCTCCGCCGCCCGCTATCGCGGTCGCTACTGGCGGCGATCCATCGGCAACGTTGCGTTACTCGCGCTCTATTTCCTGGGCGCGCCGGTAGGGCTGCTGCGGCGCCTCTATGGCTGAACGGATGCGGCCGCGGCGCCATCTCGTCGTCTTCGTCCGTGCCCCGCAGCTCGGCGCCGTAAAAACCCGTCTCGCCTCCGGCATCGGCCGTCTGGCCGCCTGGCGATTCTATCGCGACACCACGCGGAACCTGTTGCGCAGGGTGGCCGATTGCCGCTGGCAGACCTGGCTGGCGGTAACCCCCGACCGTTTCGCCCGCGGCACCCGCTTCTGGCCTGCTCCGCTGAAGGTGTTCGCCCAACGGCCGGGCGATCTTGGCCGGCGCATGGCGGCGCCCGCAGCGCTCTTTCCCCACGCGTCCGTCGTCGTGATCGGCAGCGACCTACCGGCGGTCGAGCGCCGACACATCGCCGCCGCCTTCGCCGCCCTCGGGCGCCGCGACGTCGTGTTCGGACCTGCCGATGATGGCGGCTTTTGGCTTGTGGGCTACGCGCGCCAGGCGGCGACCCGGTTCCGTGCCCGCCTGCTGTTTAGCCGGGTACGCTGGTCGAGCGAATACGCGCTGGCCGACACGACGCGCAACCTGGCCGGTCGGGGCGCCGCTTATGTGGCGCAGTTGGCCGACGTCGATACCGTCGCTGACTACGAGCGCTGGTTGCGCCGTCGCTAACTCGCCTTACGCTGCAAGTGTTTCTTGAGGCGCGGCATCAGCTCGACGAAATTGCACGGCTTGAACCGATAATCGAGCTGATAGCGCAAGATTTCGTCCCAACCGTCGCGGCAGGCCCCCGGCGATCCCGGCAGCGCAAACAGATAGGTGCCGTTGGCGACGCCGCCGGTCGCCCGCGATTGAATCGTCGATGAGGCGATTTTCTGGAAGCTGATCCAGCGAAAGAGTTCGCCGAATCCCTCGATCTTTTTTTCGAATACCGACTCGAACGCCTCGGGCGTCACGTCGCGCCCGGTAACCCCGGTGCCGCCGGTGGAGATCACCACCTCGATCGTCGGGTCGGCAATCCATTGGCGCAACTTGGCGACGATCTCGACGGTCTCGTCCTTTACCAATGCGCGGTCGGCGAGGATGTGCCCCGCCGCCGTCAGGCGATCGACCAGGGTCTGGCCCGATTTGTCCTCGGCCGGGGTGCGCGTATCGGACACGGTGAGCACGGCGATGCGGACGGGAATGAACAGGCGGCTCTCGTCGATCGGCATGGCGCTACCTCCTCGTCGTATTGCGGTTTCCACGCTGGGGTTTGTCGTCCTGCCCGGCATAAATCGGTGACCAGCCACCGGTCGCGGCCTGGAGCGAGTCGAGCGAGTGCCCTAGCCGCAACTGGTAAATCCAATAGTTGGCAAGCACCCGTTCGACAAACAAGCGGGTTTCGCGCGCGGGCAGGCTCTCTATCACCATCAGCGGGTCGTCGGTTTCGGGCAGCCGGCGCAGCCACTTGTTGAGGTTGCCCGGACCGGCGTTGTAGGCGGCGGCAAGGTAGAACAGGTTGCCCTTCACCAACTCGTCGTCGAGCAGGATCGACAGGTAGCGCTGTCCGAGGTTGAGATTGGTGTCCGGCTCATAGAGGTCGTTGCGGCGTCCGTCGCGCAGCCCCTTGTCGCCGGCCACGAAACTCGCCGTGTTCGGCATTAGCTGCATCAGGCCGCGGGCGCCGACCGGGCTGCGGGCAAATGCATTGAACTCCGACTCCTGCCGAATGAACGCGAAGACGAGGGCACGATCGAGGTTGTAGCCGTCGACGAACGGAAACTGCGGGACCGGGTAGGCGGCGGCGGCATGGTAACGGTCGCCCGGCTCGAACATCACGCGTGCCAACCTCATCGCTACGGAGGCGAGCCCGAGCCGGTCGGCCAGCGCCAGCATCAATTCGCCGGCGGCGCGATCCGAACCGTTCAGTAATTGGCGCAACTCGCGCTCGGCCAAATGGGTTTGTCCCACTTCGGCCAGTGCAACGGTGCGGCGCACACCCGGATTCGACCCGAGATCGCGCAGGCGCGCCTCGTCGAGGGGCGGCGTTTCCCAACCGATCGTCGGGTCCTCGCCCAGCAGGGCGGAGGCGAGCAGGCCGTAGAACGCATGCGGGGTCTTGGCCGCAATCGCGAGCCAGCGGTTCACCTGCTCGGGCCGCCGCGTCACCAGACTGGCGCGTGCCGCCCAATAGGCGCCGGCACTGACATTCCAGTTGGAGGCCGCCGTCGACTGTGCCAGCGCCTCGAAATGGCGGCGGGCGTCGTCGTAGCGGCCCAACCGCCAAGCCGACAGTCCGGCAGTCCAATCGGCGATCTCGACGTATTGCCGCGAACGATTAGCGGCGCGCGAGGCGAGTGCATAGGCCTGATCGAAAATGCCCGCATAGAACAAGCGCGCCGCCAGTTCCCAGGTCAGCTGGTCCGTCTCGACCCGGTCCAGCACCCGGCTGCGTTCGGAGGTGATGGCCTGCTCGGCGGCGACGAAGTTCCCGTCCGCCAACAGCGTGCGGACGCGGCGCTGGATGGCCGCAACGTCACGCGCCTGTGCCGGCGAGCGCTGTTCGGGCGAGCGATAGACCGGCGCCGACGGAATCGTGAAGTCGATCCGTTCCCCCTCGTCGTCGGGACTGACGGCGATCTGATTGACCTGCGGCGCTGGTGGCGAGCGCTCGCCCTTGGGGAGGCGCGCCATGGCCAGACGATAGATGCGGCCAGCATCGGGATGGTCGCGGTAGAGGTGCAGCCAGTCGGCAAGCTCGCTGTAGTTCGGGCGTGGGCTCTTGGGATTGAGAAACCGCTGTGCCAGAACATGCCCCATCAGGATCGTGTTCTCGATCCCGGCCGTGGCGTGTGCCGCTCCGGCCCAATCGTTCTCGCGCTGCCGCACAAAGACGGCTCGATACTTGGCGACGTCGCCGGCGGAGAGCACGCGAAACCCGTCGATCAACGCCCGGCTGGCGGCCGTTGGCGGTCTGGGTGCGGTGGCGGGCTGATTGGATGCTGTCCCGGGCCGGTTGGGCGGCGGCGCGGCGGCTGGTGGGCTGGTGGGCAAGGCTGGCCGCGCGGCAGTGGCAGCCGGCGTCGCGTCAGCCGGCGCGGCGGCCGCCGGCGGCGCCGGCTTCGGGCGCGGCACCGGCGGGTTCTTGGTAGCGGCGGCGGCAGCGAACGGAACCATCGCCGCAGCCACGAGCATGAGCCACAGCCGGTAACGGGTGCCGCGCTTGGGTCTGGGGCCCAGCATGTAGCCTTTTTAGGGGCTCAAGCCCCGCGCGACAAGTTCATGCGGCGGCCACCGACCCGTCGCGCAGCTTCGCTCGGACGGCTAACAGGTCCTGCCACGCCTGTTTCTTGAGCGCCGGTTGGCGCAGCAGGTAGGCGGGATGGTAGAGGCACATCGTTGGAACGCCGGCGCCATAGGTCAGCCAACGTCCGCGCAACCGGGTAATGCCTTCGCTGCGGTCCAGCAATGCCGCCGCCGCGGTGCCGCCGACCAACACCAACAGCTTTGGCGCGACCAAGTCGATGTGCCGCTCGATAAAGGGCAGCAGGATCATGACCTCGGCAGGGGTTGGCGTACGGTTGCCGGGCGGACGCCATGCCAGCATGTTGGTGATGTAGGCGCTAGTGCGGTCGCGGCCGATCGCCTTCAGCATGCGGTCCAGCAGTTGGCCGCTGACGCCGACAAAAGGCAGTCCCTCCCGGTCCTCGTCGGCTCCCGGCGCTTCGCCGATCAGCATCAAGCCGGACTGCGGATTGCCGTCGCCGAACACCAGGTTCTTGGCGGTGTTCTTCAGGGCACAACCATCGAACGCCGCCATCGCCGCGCGCAGCTCGGCCAAACTGGTGCAGGCCTGGGCGACCGCGCGCGCGCTGTCGCGCGCCGTCTCGGGCGATTCGAGTTCGATCGGCATGCCGGGAACCCGCCCGGCGACGGACTGGCGCATGCCGACCGGAGGCGCGGTCGGGCGCGCCACTTCCGCGGCGACAGCGGTGCCGGCGGCCGGTGCCGCCGGCGTCAGCGCGAAACGGTCGACCGGCCGGTCCGCGAGTGCCTCATCGGCTCCCGCCTCGACGAGCCAGCGGAGAGTGGCTAGGGCGGCGACGCGATCCATCCGCGAATGCTAACACGGTCCCGCCAAGCGGCGCGATTTGACCACTTTCGGGGGAGCGAGCATAACGAATGCGTCACGGCACGCGCCGCGGGGAACAGCCATGGCCGACACGGGCGAACGCGAATACATGGACTATGACGTCGTCATCGTCGGCGCCGGCCCAGCCGGGTTGGCGGCAGCGATTCGCTTGAAGCAATTGGCCGCCCTACATGGACATGACGTTTCGGTCTGCGTCGTCGAGAAGGGGTCCGAGGTCGGCGCCCATATTCTCTCCGGGGCCGTCCTTGATCCGGTAGCCCTCGACGAACTCATTCCCGACTGGCGCGAGAAGGATGCGCCGGTCAAGACCGCCGTCAGTCGTGACCGGGTGCTCTTCCTCAATTCCGCCAGCCATTTCGTCATTCCCCAATTCCTGTTGCCGCCGCTGATGCACAACCACGGCAACTACATCATCAGCCTCGCCAACCTGTGCCGCTGGCTCGCCAAACAGGCGGAAGCGCTGGGCGTGGAGATCTATCCCGGTTTTGCCGCCGCCGGCCTGATCGACGACGAGAAGGGGCGTATACGGGGCGTGACGATTGGCGACCTCGGGGTCGGGCGCAACGGCGAGAAGAAAGACACCTTTCAGCCGGGCATCGGCCTGCGCGCCAAATACACGATGATCGCCGAAGGGGTGCGCGGGTCGCTCGCCAAACAGCTGATCCGACGCTTCGATCTGTCGAAGGGCCGTGAGCCGCAGAAATTTGGCATCGGGATCAAGGAACTGTGGGAGGTGCCGGCGGCCAACCATCAACTTGGCTTGGTTGAACACACGGTCGGTTGGCCGCTCGACGATCGAACGTCAGGCGGCGGATTCATCTATCACCTCGATAACAATCAGATCGCAATCGGATTGGTTGTTCCGCTCAACTACGAGAACCCACATCTGTCGCCGTTCGACGAGTTCCAGCGGTTCAAGACCCATTACCGCGTGCGCCCGCACCTTGAAGGGGGCAAGCGCGTCGCCTATGGCGCGCGGGCCATCACGCAGGGCGGATTCCAGTCGGTGCCGAAATTGGTGTTTCCCGGTGGGCTGCTGATCGGCTGCTCGGCCGGGTTCGTCAATGTTCCGCGCATCAAGGGATCGCACAACGCGATGAGTTCGGGGATGCTGGCGGCGGAGGCGGCGTTCGCCGCGTTGCGTGACGGCTCGGAGGGGAGCGACGAACTCGACAGTTATCAATTCGCCTATGAAGAGTCGCGGATCGCCAAGGAACTCAAACTCGTCCGCAATGCTAAGCCGCTGCTCAATCGGTTGGGAACGCTGCTCGGTGCCGCGTTCGGCGTCGCCGATATGTGGATGCGGACCTTCGGTATCGGGCTGCCTTTCACGCTGAAGCACGGCAAGCCCGACTACCAGAGTCTGAAGCCGGCGGCGGCGTGCCCGCCGATCAACTATCCCAAGCCCGACGGCGTGATAAGTTTCGACAAGCTCTCCTCGGTCTTCATCTCGAATACCAACCATGAGGAAGACCAGCCCATTCATCTGCGCTTGGTCGATCCCACGGTTCCGATCAGGGTCAATCTGCCCGCCTTCGACGAGCCGGCGCAGCGTTACTGCCCCGCGGGGGTCTATGAAGTGGTGCGGGCAGTGGGCGAGGCGCCGCGCTTCCAGATCAATGCCCAGAATTGCGTTCACTGTAAGACCTGCGACATCAAGGACCCGGCCCAGAACATTGAATGGGCGGTTCCCGAGGGTGGTGGCGGGCCGAACTATCCCAATATGTAAGGCGCTGCCCGTAACCGGGCGGCCGCGCGGTGGCATCGTGGACGGTCGCACGGATATGATTGGCGTTTCCCGGGGTCCCGGAGTGTGACGGGGATCCTCTGCCATGAAGGTGTTTCGATGGCCGCTCATTCGGTCCTTATTCGCTGTTCCGCCCCCCGTCGGTCGATCGGTCTGCCTCGCCGCCCAGGGCTGGCGCTGGCGTTGATCCTGCTGGTTGCGGCGTTTGTCGGCGAAGGCCGCGCCGCCAACGATTTCAGCGACGACCGGGTAGCCCCTGAGGTCAAACAACCGTCGAACTACGGTCGCTATCTGGCCGGGCGCTTTGCCCGCTACCTCGGCGACAGCGAGGCCGCGGCAACGTTTTACCGGCAGGCATTGGTGGAGGATCCCAACAACGACGTGTTGCGCGGCCGGGCATTCCGCCTCCTGCTCAAGGCCGGGCAGATCGATGAGGCGTTGAAACTGGCCCGGAACGTGCGAGCCAATGAGCGCGAGGAGGGCCTAGCGCCGACCCTACTGGTCGTCGAACAGGCCAAGCGCGGCAATCTGTCAGCAGCCGAGACCGCCGCCGACGATATTCCGACCACGGGCATCAACGCGACCCTGCGGCCAGTAATCCGCGCCTGGATCAAGGCGGGGCAAAAACAGGGCGACGAGGCGATTCGTGAGATCGAAACGCTCAACCGCTACCCGCAGGTCAAAGCGTTTCAACAGTTTCATACCGCCCTCATCCACGATTTGCTCGGGAACAACGATCTCGTCGAAGCGACGTTCAAGGACATGCTGGCCCAGCGTGCGGCCCGCACATCGCGGGCCGTGCAGGCTTATTCTTCGTTCCTGTTTCGTCTTGGCCGACGCGATGAGGCCGAACAGGCGTTGAAGGACATGTTGGCCGACGACGACGGCACGTCGGTGCAATTGGCGCGGGAAACGCAGACCCGCACGGGCGGCGAGCGGCTGATTGGCAACGCCGCGTCCGGATTGGCCGAAGCCTTCTACGGCGTGGCCCGCGGCGTTTTGCAGCAGCAGGCGCGCGAGACCGCGGTCACCTATCTCAACATGGCGCTCCATCTGCGGCCCGATTTCGACGTGGCGAGAACGGTGCTGGCGACCATCCACGAAAGCGAGTTGCGCTGGGACGAGGCGAACCAGGCCTACGCGGCGATCAAGCGCGACAGCGTTTTGGGTTGGAACGCGCGCATCCGCATGGCCGTCAACCTGACGCGGATCGAAAAGACCGAGGAAGGCATCGCTCAGCTGCGCTCGCTCGGCGAGGAGCGTACGGACCGCACTGATGCTCTGGTGACCCTGGGCGAAATTCTGCGCGGGCAGCAGCGCTGGGACGAAGCCACCGGCGCCTATGATCGGGCGATCGCGCGGCTGACCAGCGTCACCGAGAACGAATGGACGATGTTCTATTCGCGCGGGATCTCCCTCGAACGCAGCAAGAAATGGGAGCGGGCGGAAGCGGACTTCCTGAAGGCCCTCGATCTCGCACCCGAGCAGCCGCTGGTGCTCAACTATCTCGGCTATTCTTGGGTCGAACAGGGCCTCAATCTGCCCAAGGCGCGGGCGATGATCGAGAAGGCGGTCGATCTGCGCCCACGCGACGGCTACATCATCGACAGCCTAGGCTGGGTCTTGTACCGGCTCGGCGACTACCCCGAAGCGGTGCGCCAGCTCGAGCGCGCCGTCGCTTTGCGATCCGACGACCCGGTCATCAACGACCATTTGGGCGACGCCTTCTGGAAGGTCGGGCGACGCAGCGAGGCGCGCTTCCAGTGGGAGCGGGCTTTGATCTTCAAGCCCGAGGCCGACGTGCAGGCGACGATCGAGCGCAAGATCAAAGAGGGCCTGCCCGAGACTTGACCCCATCGGATCCGCCCTTGTCCGGCGGACGAGGCGCATGAGCAGTCCCGCCTTCGACACCCCCGTCGTCATGGTGGTGTTCAATCGCCCGGAGCCGACGGCCCAGGTGCTGGCGCGCGTTCGCGATGTGCGTCCGCGTCGCCTGTATGTTCTTGCCGATAGCCCGCGCGCCGACGTGCCGAGCGACCCCGAACGCTGTGCCGCCGTGCGCGCCCTATTCGACCGCGTGGATTGGCCGTGCGAGCTGATCCTCGACCTGGCGCCGCGGAATCTGGGTTGCGGCGGTCGGGTGGTGAGCGGCTTGGATCGTGTTTTTTCGGAAGTCGATCGCGCCATCGTGCTGGAAGACGACTGCCTGCCGCACCCGAGCTTCTTCCGCTATTGCCAGGAAACGTTGCAGTATTACGAGAATGATGATCGCGTGGTCTGCGTGACCGGCACCAAGTTTCCGTGCGAGCCGCGCACCCTGCCCTACAGCTACCGCTTCTCACGCATGTTCATCGGCTGGGGCTGGGCGAGTTGGCGGCGGGCGTGGCGGGCGATTGACTGGACGATGGCCGCGTGGCCGGCGATGCGCGATGACCGCCGGATCGAGCGCTCGGCACGTAGCGCCGCCGAACGGCGTTTCTACGTGAATGGCTTCGAGCGGGCTTTTCGCCGCGACATCGAGCCGTGGGACTGGGCGTGGGCCTTGACCGCCTACCAACGCGGGCAGCTTTACCTCGTTCCCGATCGCAATCTGATCGCCAATATCGGATGGGGGCCGGACGGGACGCAGCAGCGCAATGCCGAGCATTTCCTCGCCAATCTGCCCACCTACGAGATGGCGTTCCCGTTGCGCCACCCGCCGGTCGTCGCGGAAGAGGTCGAGTCCGACCGCAAGATGTACGCGATGATCGGCCCCTTGGTGGGGCCGCGCATCGTCCGCAGCATTCGCAAACGGCTGCGGCGTCTGCAGAAACGCCATTATTTGGCGCAGTACCGGACGGCGGCAGGGGGAGGGGAGACCAGCCCATGAGCAAACGCGTCGCCCGTGCCCTCCGCATCGTCGCCGAGGGCCTGACCGGCGACTCGGCGCCAATGTCGGCAGCTGGTTCTCTATGCCGGGCTCCGGCCCGCTTTCCGCGTGATCGCCTTCGAGCCCGCGGCCGCGACCTCTGCGACGCTGGATGGAGAACATCAACGCGTCCTGGTCGACCGCGTCAGCAGTCGTTTTCTCGCGTTGAGGCTAGAGCCCGAGCGTGCCCCGGAAATACTCGATCGTCTTGGCCAGGCCCAGCTCGAGCGGCAGCGTCGGCGACCAGGTGAGCGCCGTCCTGGCGCGAGTGATGTCAGGTTGACGGCGATGGGGGTCGTCGACCGGGATCGGGCGAAAAGCGATCGTCGATTTCGACCCGGTCATCGCCAGGACCCGCTCGGCCAGTTCGCGCACGGTGATTTCGGCCGGATTGCCGAGATTGACCGGTCCGATGTCGTCATCGTCGCAGGCCATGAGAGCCATCAGCCCGTCGACCAGATCGCTGACATAGCAGAACGACCGCGTCTGGTGGCCGTCGCCATAGACGGTGATCGCTTCGCCCTTGAGCGCCTGGACGACGAAGTTCGAGACGACTCGGCCGTCATCCTGGCGCATATACGGGCCGTAGGTGTTGAAAATGCGGGCAACGCGGACCGAAATGCGGTGCCGGCGCCGGTAGTCGAAGAACAGCGTTTCGGCGCAGCGCTTGCCTTCGTCGTAACAGGCGCGCGGACCGATCGGGTTGACATTGCCCCAATACTCTTCGTTCTGCGGGTGCACTTTGGGATCGCCGTAGACCTCGCTCGTCGAGGCCTGCAGGATTCGGGCTCCAGTGCGTTTGGCGAGGCCGAGCATGTTGATCGCGCCATGCACGCTGGTCTTGGTGGTCTGCACGGGATCATGCTGGTAATGCACCGGCGAAGCGGGGCAGGCGAGGTTGTAGATCAGATCGACCTCGACATAGAGCGGCAAGGTGACGTCGTGGCGCATCAACTCGAAGGTGCGGTTGCCGAGCAGGTGGAGGACGTTGGCACGCGTTCCCGAGTAGAAGTTGTCGGCACACAGCACTTCATGGCCGAGCGACAACAGGCGCTCACACAGGTGGGTGCCGATGAAACCAGCACCGCCGGTCACCAGGACGCGTTTACGGGAGGTCATGCGGGTCTTTCCTTGCCGGGCTTTTCGCGCAGCGTTCTATTAGACGAATACGCGGCTAAAGTCGTCGGCTAATGGCGAACCTCGATCGGCGGATGGAAGCGACAGGCGGGCCACGGGTGCGGCCGGGCGCGGCGACCGTGTGGGCGCCGGCCAAGGTGAACCTCTACCTGCATGTCCTGGAACGGCGGCCGGACGGCTACCACGACATCGATAGCCTGGCGGTCTTCGCCAGCGTGGCCGACCGCATTGACATTACCCTGGCCCGATCGTGGTCGCTCACGGTGAGCGGCCCTTGCGCGGCGGGCGTACCGGCGAACGAGAGCAACCTTGTGTTGCGGGCCGTTCGCGTGCTGGCCGCACGACTGGGGGAGCGGGGTGCCGCCCATATCGCGCTCGGCAAACACATTCCGGTGGCAGCGGGGCTGGGCGGCGGGTCGTCCGATGCGGCGGCGGTGCTGCGGGCCTTGCTCTCCCTCTGGCGGCGGCGGCTGAGCCCCGCCGCATTAGGCGAGATAGGCGCGTCGTTGGGGGCGGACGTTCCTTTTTGCCTGGGTCGGGGCGCGGCCCGCCTCGGCGGGGTTGGCGAGCGCGTATCGCCGCTGACCGGCTGGCGCAAGATGGCCGGCGTCCTGGTCAATCCGGGACGGCCGTTGGCGACCAAGGATGTGTTCGCAGCATGGCGGGCCCCCGGGTCGGGGCGAGCGGTGCGGTTACCAAGGGACGGCGGCCGACAGTTGCGCCTCGTCGAGGCCGCGCACAACGACCTGACGACCGCGGCGCAACAGCTTGAACCCGCGGTCACACGCGTACTCGAAGCACTGGCGGCGCAAGCCGGCTGCCGGGTGGCGCGCATGAGTGGCAGCGGGCCCACCTGCTTCGGTTTGTTCAGCGATCGCGTGGCGGCCAGCCGCGCCGCCGCCGCCATGACGCAGCGCCAGCCCGATTGGTGGGTGCGCGCAGTGACGTTGGGAAACCGGGAGGCGGTCAGCCCATGCGCCATCTGATCTCACTGGTGCTCATCCTTGGGTCGACGCTACTGGCGGCCTGCGCCGGGACCGAACCGCTGGGGCGGCCAGAGTCCGACATCGAGCGTACTTGGTCGCAGGCGCTGGTGGCGCTGCCCTCTCCCCGCGGGCCGGTGGTGGCCCGGTTGGGCGAACGAGCCATCCAGTTGCGACTCGGCGAGATTCGCGGCCGGCAGCGCCTGGCTCTCGTCGTGTTCCTGCACGGCTGCACCGGGATCGGCGACCTGCCGTTTCTGGCGGAACTGGCGCGACAAGGCTTTGCCGTGGTGGCCCCCGACAGTTTCGCCCGTCGGTTCCGGCCGCTGCAGTGCGACCCCGGCACCTTGAAGGGTGGCCAGAACCTGTTCGTCTACGACTTCCGCGCGACCGAACTGACGTATGCGCTCGAACAGATCGGTCGCCTCGACTGGGTCGACTACGACAATTTGTTCCTGGTGGGGGCGAGCGAAGGCGCGGTGGCCGCGGCGCTCTTTCGCGGCGAGGTGTTCAACGCCCGGGTACTGACCCAGTGGACCTGCCAAGGCCAGGCGCTGGTGCGCGGGGTGGCCGCGCCCCCCGACGAGCCCGTCCTGGCGATCGTGCGCGCGGGCGACCCCTATTACGATCCACGGCGAACGAACGACCAACAGGGCGATTGCAGGCAATTCCTGCAAGGCCGGCCGCAGTCGAGTTCGCGGGTGCTGCCGCCTTCGGATGGGCTACGCGGACACACCTTGCTCGAGGAACCGACCGTTGTTGAGACGATCAGCCAGTTCCTACGTACCCATGTCAAACGGTAGCAAGTTGGGCGACTGTTGCTGATTGGCAACACCCGACCAAGGTTCATTGCGCGGGGGTTGGCGAAGGGGCATAATAGTGATTGAATTCATTGGTGCGCTGCGGAAACGAAGCTATTGAATCGACACGCGAGATTCATTAGGTTTGGACCCCGGCGAGAAATTGTTTCCGCTCCGCGACTTTTGTTGGTTTGTGGGCTGTTTTCAGGAGGTTTGATCTACCATGGCGATGAAGAACGTTTTAGCAGCGGCCGGCATCCTTGCGTTCGTCGCGGGTATTCCTTTGACTGTCCTCGGCCAGTCGCAGGTCTTCAAGACCGGCCAGGGTGCGGCGGCAGGTTCATCGCACGGCGGCAGTGTTCAAACTCCGACGGGGGGCGGCACGGGCGGCACTGCGCCAGCGGCGGCCCCGCGCAACCCGGCCTCCACGGCGGGGATCACGGGGGTCCACACCTCGGCCCTGTTGGCCGCGGCGGTAGCAATAGCGCTCGGCGTGGCGTTGAACAACGACGACACCACTACGGCCACCACGACGACGGCTACCTCGACTAACTAGTCGCCGAGGGCTGAGTAGGATCAGAAAAGCGGCGCCAGAGGCGCCGTTTTTTCTGTGCTCGTCAGTTGATGTTGATCATGTAGCTGGCTTTAGAATTTCGATTTCGACGGGCGGGGTGCCGCGCGTGAAATGCTGCACGCTGCGCCAGACAAAGCCGTCATCGGCATCAACCCAAAAACGGTTTTCGAAGGACCACTGGACGCTGGTTGCACGATTGCGTTCGATGACGAGGATTGTTTCCAGATCGATCCCGGTTATGGCGATCTTGGTAGGTCCTACGACTTGGTACTCAGAATCGATCCTCAGCCCATAGAGCGAGTCTTGATCCAAGTCCACGATCCGTGCTGCGGAACGGGCGAGGTCGGCTCGGTGCAATGCGCCCATCACCGGGTCGGAGCCAATCGGAATGGTGTCGCGTAAATTGGTCGGGAATCCGGCCGTCTTCACCAAGCGACCACTCCTGGTGACCAGGACGCCTCCGTCCGCGGCAATCCAATGAAGATCGTCGTTCTCCCTACGCCAAAGTATGAGCAAGGATCTGGGTCCCTTCCCAACCTTTGCCGCGATAGAGGCGTATGGTAGCTTGTCGATTCCGGCCCGCGTGATGGGAGCGT
Source organism: Alphaproteobacteria bacterium (assembly GCA_009694165.1). The sequence goes on along the minus strand of SHVP01000005.1, from coordinate 1,416 downwards.
CGGGCAATCCCACCGCCGAGTATCGGATCGCTCGAATGACGTTCCCGCCGAGCGGGTTATCACCACAGCTCGATAAGGCGGCCAACGCTATGCTTCCTAGAACTGCGCGACGGCTAAACGTCCGCTCCACGACATACAACCCGAGATTGCGTTTCCGGCTAATTGCGGCCGGGACATTGTGCTTGGTTGCTTGGGGGTTGTCGATTCCGCTGCGCGATGGGGCTTCCGCCCAGACTCGAGGTGGAAGCGAATCGCTTGGGTCGTTGATCGAGAGTCTCCAGACGCTTCAGCAGAAGGGCGGTCGAAACCTGTTGGGCGAAGATTCTCAGAACGCGCTCGAGCGAAGCCGGCGGCAGGGCATGGACGGCACACGGAATCGCCTGCCCACCCCGATTCAGCGCACTCGCAAGCTGACGCGGGGGGAAAGCTTGATCGTCCAGGATTTTTGTGAAGGACGATTGTCGCAGGAGCGACAGCGATTGGTGCGGCTGATCGAGAACTTTTCACAGATCGAACGTGACTTCTGTCTCCGCGCCAGACAGCCAATTCAGCAGTTTGGCTACGACATGTTCGATGGAGTTGCGGAGCCCCAGGTTCTCTTGAATGGAGCGATTCGCGACAGCTATCGGTTGGGCATCGGCGATGAATTGGTCGTCACCTTCCAAGGCAGAGACTCGCAGGTGGTAACCACGAAGGTTGATCGAGAGGGCCGAGTGGTTCTCCAGACCATGCCGCCGATCACCGCCGCGGGGAGGACGTTCACCGACTTCCGCGCCGAGTTGCAGGCTCGCACGAAGCAGACTCTCATTGGTACCGATGTGTTCGTATCGCTCGGAGCTGTCCGCCAGCTGTCGGTTGGCGTCATCGGCGAGGTGCCGACTCCGGGGATGCAGATCCTTACCGGGCTTTCGACCGTGCTCGACGCCCTCACGTTGGCAGGTGGGATTGAAAAGACCGGGAGCCTCAGGCGCATCGAAGTCCATCGCGGCAACAGGGTCTTCTGGATTGATTTGTATGAAATGCTCTTCGGCGGAGGATTGACCGAGGATATCGGCCTGGTCGAGGGCGATCGAATTGTCGTGCATGCGATTGGCCATACCATAGTGGTGGCCGGGCAGGTCAAACGTCCAGGGATCTATGAGTTGGCGGAAGGGCAGACGAGGGTTAGGGCCGACGAGGCGCTCAGATTCTCTGGCGGGCCGTTGCGTCCTAGGGGAAATCGTTTTGCGCGACTTTCCTTCGATGCCCAGGGTCGCGAAAGCGTCGAGGACCGTGTCGCGGATGACTTCGAAGTCGGCGCAGGCGATATGTTGGTGGTCACCCCACTGGACAACGCGCAGGTGGGTGCGGTCGAACTTGTCGGCCATGTTCGCGTTCCGGGGCGCAGGGCACTTCGGTTCGCCCCAACGGTCGGTT
>SHVP01000073.1 GCA_009694165.1 Alphaproteobacteria bacterium | reverse complement strand
GGAAGCTGAGGGTGAACCGGAGATAGAGCCAGATCGCGCGGTCAATGATCTCAGGCGGGAACCGGTAGCCGCTGTAGCTGATTGTCTTCATCCATTTGACTACCGGAGGGCCAGAGTGGTCGCAAGCCAGCTATCAACGTGACAATGCCTTGCGGCAGATTCACGGTCGAGTCTTTCAGAGCGACCGAGGTTTCGAACTCCAACAGCTTCTCGACGATGTGCGGCTTCAAGTTGTCGCAGGGCTGGCCGTATTCGGGATTGTTGTAGAGCATGCAGGGCAGGCCGGCCTGATCGACGACGCGATAATGGTTGATGAGTTCGCGTTCGGTCGGCTGCACGAACGGCGGCGGCAACAGCATGTGCCCGTCATAGCCCATGCGCTTGGCGGCCTTGGTAATGGCCAGGGCTTGGCGTGTGTTCATCGACGACGTCCTGGCCAGAAGCCAAACCTTGCGGCCACGGGCCAGATGGGTATCGCCCTGTTCCTTGCCGATTTCGAGGATCTTCAAGCGCTCCTCGTCATCCATCATGAACCATTCGCCGGTGCAGCCTTGAATGATCAAGCCTTGCGCGCCGTCGTCGACATGCAGGTCGATGACTTTGCGAAAGGCCGGTTCGTCGAAGTCGCCGTCTTTCGTGAAGGGCGTAACGATGGGCGGGAAGGCGCCATGCCAGTCGATGCGTCGGGCCATGAAGTCCTCGTGGTGACGTGCGGTTGCGAGTGGGGTGGTGGTGGGCGCGTTAGCTCGTCCGGGCTTGCTTGTACCAATCGAGGATTTGTTCGTTGGTCCAGAACAAGACGCCGGGCCGCTTCGAGAGCTCCTCGTAGATGCGCTCGAAGGCTTCGATGCGGTGCGGCACGCCCGAGACATAGGGATGAACGCAGAGCGCCATGATCCGGGCCGAATCCTTGCCCTCGCGCCACAGGCGTTCGAACTGCGCCATGGTGCGCTCGTAGAGCACGCGCGATTCATGGGCCTGCAGCACCATGATCGAAATGTCGTTGAGCTCGACGGAGTAGGGGACGGTGATCATCGGTCCGCCGCGCGTCTTCATTTCGACCGGCTGATCGTCGATGACCCAGTCGCAGATGTATTCCAGGCCGGCTTCGGCGAGAAGATCGACGGTCTCGGCGCTCTCGGCGAGACCAGGCCCCAGCCAGCCGCGCGGCGCCTTGCCGGTGATGCTCTTGATAGCGTCGATGGCTTGGCGGATGACTTTGCGTTCGTCGTCGACGGCGGGCATGGCGCGCTGAATGAAGCCATGCCCCATGAACTCCCACCCGGCCTCATGGATCGCCTTGGCTATCCTCGGATATTCGAGGCAGACCGAGCCGTTGATCGAGGCCGTGACCCGAATGCCGAAACGATCGAGGGCGGCTTTCAGGCGCCAGAAGCCGACCCGCATGCCGTATTCATGCCAGGCCCAATTCGGAACGTCGGGGACGGCTTTGACGCCGGCCGGTGTGGTCATCACCTGGCGCGGCATCGGGTGGTTGTAGTCCCAATGCTCGAGGTTCACGACAGTCGAGACGACGACGTGGGCGCCATCGGGAAGCCGCAAGGGCTTGCGGTCGACAATCGCCGAATACGGAAAACGTTCCTTGGGCTGCATGGACATGACGCTCCCCTGACGTTTCTAAGGCTTGGGGGAACAGTAATCGGCGCTCCCGGCCTTGAAAAGGCCGGCGTCGGCTAGCGACGTGTCATGGGGTGGTCACTGAAGCGAAATCGCCGCGACACCGAGTGCGTTTATCACTCCGGGTCTGCCATCGCAGACCCATCACGACAGATGACTGGGGCCTTCTCGGAGCCTAGTTCCTCCCCAGGTTTCTCCGGGATCCTCCCGTAAACTTGGGGCGGTTCGACCGCCCCTTTTTTTGTTTACGATTGAGACGCCGTATTGCGGCCGCGTCGCCGCCAGCCGGCCACGCCGAGACCGGCGAGGGCGCTGACGAACAGCGGCAGAGCCGCCGGAAGCGGAACCGGGGACGGGGCGCGCGCCACGTCTTCGGCAAACAAGGCCTGCGCGGTCCGCACTTGGTCGGCGCTGCGTCCGCTCGTCGTGGGAACGGGTGGATCGCGCTTGCTGAACAGATCGGTCCAGACATATGGGGTCGTGTTAGTCTGCGGGAACACGAGGCACGAGAGCATCGCCGGATCGAGGCCGAGCGCGCCGTAGTCGATGGCGGCCCCCATCCAACTTTCGGCCGTCGTGCGCGACTCGCCGTTGCGGTCTAACCAAGCTTCGCCGCCGGCACCGGTGGCGAACTCGGCCAGCTCGCCGTCGGTCGTCGGATCGGTGATGTCGGTAACGGGCAGCCCGGCGACGCTGTCTGCGGATGCGACTTGGACTTCGCTATTTTTATCTTTCTTGGGATCGGTGGTCTGCGCGGCGCGGTCCCCCAAATACGCAACTTGGCTGCCCGTGTCGTTGCGCATTCCGCCGCACCGGCCGCCGCCTTGCGCGCTGGCGCGCTGAATGGCCGCGTCGATGCCGCCCTTCTCGTCGCGCTTCTGCTTCCGTTGCTCGGGATCGGAGAGACGGTCGCCGGGTTCGAGAGTCCAGCGCCAAGTGTCTTCGCCGAGCGAACTCTGGGGTGTTGCTGCGGTGGGCGTGTTAGCGCTGACGCGCCACCCGCCGTTGCGCGGTAACCCCAGTGTCTCGGCATTCGCGGCGCCAACGATCAGCGCCGCGCCGAGAGACGCCGGAAGGAGTAAACCAAACATCATGTCTCTGCCCTGCATGGCACCTGCCCTCATGCCACTTGCGAGCTACGCTGCTCGTACGAACATGGTAGGCGTCTTCGCGCGCTTCGTGTGCGAGCAGGTGACATACCTCGGGCATGGTCCCGTCGCGCCGGTTGGGGCGTCGAGGGTTACACCGGCCGCCATACCGCCGTACGGCGGAAGGGGTGTGCTACTTCGAGACGGAGAGGAGGGCTGCGCCGGTCTTCGGGAGCGTCGGCAGCGCGGCGATCGGCGACGATTTTTTCCCATACAAGGCGACGACGCCATCGAGATCGCCGTCCTGTAAGTAGCGGAAACTCTCGCTATATTGAAAGGACATCATCTGGCCCCGGGGGCCGGGATGCGCCAAGCCAATGGCATGGCCTATCTCGTGGGCGATGGCGACCCGAAGTTCATAGACGCCCATATCGCCGTCGAAGTCCATCTTCCACGACCGAGTGGGATTCAAGCAGATCAACGCGCGGTCGATGCTGGACGTTCCGGCTCGGCCACCGTCGGCGTGAGACACATCGGCGTAGGCCCAACCGCGTGGCTCGCTCTGCACGCCGATGATGATGTCGGCACGGGCGTCGTCGGCGACGGCGTCAAAGGTGATGTTTGCGGCTTGCTCCCAGAGGGCGAAGGCCGCCGCGACTTCGGCTTTGAAGGCGGCCGGTTCGATTTTTGCCGTCGTCAAAACGGAGTCGACAGGTTTCATGGCCTGGCAATTGCGCGCGTCCGAAAAGCGCGTCGGCTTGCTCACGAAGGCATAGCGAACCTTGGCACCGGTCCCAAGATCGGGTTTGCCCCATTTGACGTATTGGCCGTCGAGTTGAAGAAGGCGGTATTCGTCCGCCGCCTGCGCAGCGTGACTTGCGATTCCCACAACGATAGCCAGCTCCAAGATGGCGCGCGCACCCCTCATGAACTGCCTTGAGCCTCCCCGGAACCGGACCGAATCTTAGCGCGCAGAGACCACCCTGCGAAAACCGATCCGGTCCCTCATAAATTCGTGATCTCCCCGAGACTGTCAAGGCAGCCCGGCCCCAAGGCCAGCGAGTAAATGTTCCTAGGACGAATTACCTTCCGATTGCTTCAAGATGGCTTCGATGCGGGTCGCCATGTCGTCGCATTCGTTGGCCATCGACAGCAGTCGCTCGCGGATGGCCGTATTCATCTCGTGCCTGGCGAGATCCCGGAACTTGGCGGCGTGATCGCGAAGAGCCCTGATGCGGAGCATGGTCCCCTCCCTGGAACCTGTGAACGTGCCCACACACAAAACCGCCCATCCGCTCATTCATCATGATCGGATGGACGGTCTTGTCAGAAATTGCAGCCGTCAAAGGCTGCAGTAGGCTGGAGCGTTAGCTAGCGGACCGGCGGCGTGGGGGCCGGTTCCATGGCTCGACGTTGACGCTCCTGCTGGAGGCGCCGTTCTTCGGCGTCGGTCCGAAGCTCGGCGAGCGTCTTGTACTCAGGCGCGTTCACTAGCTGCTCTTCGGACATGCCGAGGAAGATGGCGTCCTTGCCACTGCGCGTTTCAAACTGCAGGCTTTCCCACGGCACGGCCACGGCCTTGGAGCCGAGGCCCAAGAATCCGCCCACCGACAAGATCGCGCCGACAACCTGATGATTCTTGTCCAGGATCAGGTTTTCGACCGAGCCGATCTGCTCATCGTTGCTGCCATACACTGGCAGACCGATGATCTCGTACGTGATCGTCTGGTCTTTGGCTTGCGTCGCGATAAAGCTCGGCGACGCCATGGTGGACGGCATCCGGTTCATCGGAGCCTGGGTTGACGGAACGGTCTGCCGAGGCTCGGTGGAGGGCGTCTGCGCGAACGCGGCGCCGGCCATCGCCAATGCGACGGAGGTGGCAATCAAATTTCGAGTTCTCATGACTTTCTCCTTCTTTCGTAAGGGGTCTCTCCGAGCCTCGTGAGACCTTTGGAGAATGATCCAAGCGTAGTCCCAAACCGCGCCCCTGGCCTGCGACAACCCTGTGACACCTGTGACAATTCCAAATGCTGCAACGCGGCGGATTCCCTAGGCTCGTTGACCCATTGCGGTGGGGGTGATTAAGGTCGCGCCGGTAGATTTGAAGGAGTTGTCATGCGAGCGGTGTGGTACGCGAAAAACGGTCCGGCGGCAGAGGTGTTGACCGCGGGTGAGATCGATCGTCCGAAGCCGGGTGAGGGCGAGGTTTTGATTCGCGTCCATGCCTCTGGCGTCAATCCGATCGACGTCAAATGGCGCAAAGGCCTGCGTCCGGTTCCGGCCGGCGATCGTCTCGTTCCGCACTTCGACGGCGCCGGAGTCATCGAAGCGGTCGGGGCTGGAGTCGACCCCAGTCGAGTCGGTGAGCGGGTGTGGATTTTCGAGGCGAATTGGCAACGCACGGCCGGCACGGCGGCGGAATACACCGTCCTTCCGTCGACGCTGGCGGTACCGCTTCCCAAGAACGCCGATTTCGTCGCCGGCGCTACGCTCGGCATTCCGGCGCTCACCGCCCACGGCTGCTTGTTCCAGGATGGTCCGATCGACGGTGCCTGGGTGTTGGTGACTGGCGGTGCCGGTGCGGTCGGCCATTTCGCTGTGCAACTCGCCAAGATCGGCGGGGCGCGCGTGATCGCCACGGCCAGCGGTCCGAAGAAGGCCGAGGCGGCGCGTCTGGCGGGGGCCGATCATGTGATCGACTACAAGCAGGAGGATGTCGCGGCGCGCGTCAAAGCGATCGCCGGCGGCGTCGACCGTATTTGCGAAGTGGCGCTTGCCGCGAATTTCGCGGTCTCGGCGGAGATCATGAATTCAGGTGGCGTTCTTGCCACCTACGCCTCGGATGCCGATCCGGATCCGAAGCTGCCCTTCCGGAAATTCCTCTACAAGAACGTCGTGCTTCGCCACGTCTTGGTGTTCGGACTGGCCGCCGCGGCGAAGACGCTGGCCATCGCCGATATCACCACCGGATTGAGCTCGGGTCGCTTGAAGCCGTTTATCGGGTCCCGCTTCCCGCTAGCGCAAGCGGCGAAGGCTCACGAAACGGTCGAGGCCGGCGCTCTCGGCAAAGTCGTCATCGAGATCTAAGCAACCGGCGGCGTCGCGCCGTCGCTGATCGATGGGGTCGAGGGGTAGGCCCTCACCAGGTGTTGCGAAGCTGGCGGAGGCGCAGGAACACCGTCCGCGCATCGAGGTCTTCGGGCAGATCGGGAAAGGCTTCGCGCAACCGGCGGATCACGCTCGGGTTCAGCAGGCGGAAGAACGTGTTGATCTCTTTCTCCAGTCCGATGGTCGAGACCATAGCGCGGCTCGTGTCTTGGTTTTCGACGCGGCCGAGAAGTTCTTTGGCTCGGGTGTTGTCGGGCTCGCGGTCCAGGGTGAACGCCAAGTTCCGCGCGATGTAGTCGTGGCCCGGATAGACGAGAGTGGCATCGCCGAGCTTGGCGAGCTGGGCGGCGAAGGTTTCGTACAGGTGGTCCGGGTGGCCGCCGTTGTGGCAATTGCCAGCCCCGGCATTGAATAGCGTATCGCCGCAAAACAGCGCCGGTGTGTCGGCATGGGCCACGAGGCAAACGTGGCTCATCGTGTGGCCCGGGGTATCCAGGACTTCAAGCTCGACGGTGCGGCCGACTTTGACGGTGTCCCCGGCCTTGAGGCCGCGATCGATGCCGCGGATGCGTTCTTTGGCGCCATGATGGGCGAGAAGCGTCGCCCCCGTCGCCGCGATCACGGCGTCGTTGCCGCCGGTGTGATCGCCGTGTTCGTGGGTGTTCAGGACCTGGGTGATGGTGAAGCCGAGGGTCTTGGCCCGGGTCAGGCATTTGGCGTGGTCAAGAGGGTCGATGGCCAAGGCCTCGCCGGTCTTCGGGCAGGCGATCAGATAGTTGAAGTTACGGTTGCTGTTGGCGGTCCAAATCTGTTCGACGATCACGCTGTTCTCCTAAAACGACCGCGGGCGGCGCGAATCTAGTGGCCCTGAACACCCGTCGCCAAACACGCTGGAATCCGGCTATAATCTGCTATTTTAGCCGCTGAGCCAGGCGTTTATGAGGGGGAGGCCGCTTTGCCCGTCCACGGAACCGATTCGATGAAGACTCGACGTACTCTTAAAGTGGGGTCGAAGTCCTACGAATACTTCAGTCTCGACGCCGCCACGAAGGCGGGCCTCAAAGGCATCGAGCGACTGCCATTCTCCCTCAAGGTGCTTCTGGAAAACCTGCTGCGCTACGAGGACGGCCGCACCGTTAGCGTCGACGACATCAAGGCGATCGCCGATTGGTCCAAGGAGCGCCGCTCCGACCGCGAGATCGCCTATCGTCCGGCCCGCGTCCTCATGCAGGACTTCACCGGCGTCCCGGCGGTCGCCGATCTGGCCGCGATGCGCGATGCCGTGGCTGCGGCTGGTGGTGATCCCCAGCTCGTCAACCCGCTGTCGCCGGTCGATCTCGTCATCGACCATTCCCTAACGGTCGACAGCTTCGGCACGCCGGAGTCCTTCGCCAATAACGTAAAGATGGAATTCGAGCGCAACGGCGAACGCTACGCCTTCCTGCGCTGGGGTCAGACCGCCTTCAACAACTTCCGCGTCGTTCCGCCGGGCACCGGCATCTGCCATCAGGTCAATCTCGAGGCTCTCGCCCAGACCGTGTGGACGGCAGACTCGGACGGCAAGACCTTCGCCTATCCCGACACCTTGGTCGGAACCGACAGCCATACGACGATGATCAACGGACTCGCCGTGCTCGGCTGGGGCGTCGGCGGCATCGAAGCCGAAGCCGCAATGCTGGGTCAGCCGATCTCGATGGTGATCCCCGAAGTCATTGGCATGCGGCTCAGCGGCAATCTGAAGGAAGGAACGACCGCGACCGATCTCGTGCTGACCGTTACCCAGATCCTGCGCAAGAAGGGCGTGGTCAATAAGTTCGTCGAATTCTTCGGCTCCGGTCTCGACAATCTGTCGCTCGCCGATCGCGCGACGATCGCCAACATGGCGCCGGAATACGGCGCGACGTGCGGCATCTTCCCGATCGACAAGGAAACGCTGCGCTTCTTGACATTCACCTGGCGCACCGCCGAGCGCGTCGCCTTGGTCGAGGCTTATGCGAAGGCGCAAGGCATGTGGCGTGACGGGTCGACGCCCGATCCGATCTTCACCGACACGGTTGAGCTGGATTTGAGCTCGGTCGAGCCGTCGCTCGCCGGTCCGAAGCGGCCGCAAGACCGGGTGACGTTGACCGATCTCACGGCATCCGCCGAGAAGGCTTTGGCCGAAGCCGGCCCGGGCCGGGCGACCGATGCTCCAGGCGTCGGCCGAATCGAGCCGGGCCACGTGGTCATTGCCGCGATCACCAGCTGCACGAACACCTCGAATCCGTCGGTTCTCATCGCCGCCGGGCTCTTGGCCAAAAAAGCCCACGAGAAGGGCTTGTCGTCGAAGCCGTGGGTCAAGACGTCGCTCGCTCCGGGCAGCCAGGTCGTCACCGACTATCTGGATGCCGCGGGTTTGACGCCGCATCTCAATGCGCTTGGCTTCGGACTCGTCGGCTATGGGTGCACGACCTGCATCGGCAACTCCGGACCGTTGCTGGATTCGATCACCAAGGCGATCGAAGACGGCGGCATCGCGGTGTCGGCGGTGCTGTCGGGCAATCGTAATTTCGAAGGCCGCGTCCATCCGCTCACCAAGCTCAACTATCTCGCGTCGCCGCCACTGGTCGTCGCTTACGCCCTCGCCGGCTCGCTGAAGGTCGACCTTCGGAAGGATCCGATCGGCCAAGGCCGTGACGGCAAGCCGGTCTATCTGAAAGACATCTGGCCCTCGAACCGGGAAATCCGCGAGACCATGGACCGGGTTCTGACGCCGGAGATGTTCCGTGCCCGGTATGCTGACGTCTTCACTGGCCCGCCCGAGTGGCGCGCCGTCAAGACGGCGAAAGGCCAGACCTACGCGTGGGACAAGACCTCGACCTACGTGCAGCATCCCCCGTTCTTCGGCAGCGGTGGCAAGGCTCCAGGCTTCCGCGACATCGCGGGCGCGCGGGCTCTCGCCATCCTCGGCGACTCGGTCACCACCGACCACATCTCGCCGGCCGGCTCGATCAGTAAGGACAGCCCGGCGGGCGGATATCTCGTCGGCAACGGCGTCGCGCAGAAGGAGTTCAACTCCTACGGGGCGCGGCGCGGCAACCACGAAGTCATGATGCGCGGCACCTTCGCCAACATTCGCATCAAGAACGAAATGGCGCCCGGCACCGAAGGTGGCGTGACGCGGCATATTCCGACGGACGAGATTCTGTCGATCTACGACGCCTCCATGCGTTACCAGAAGGACGGCGTGCCGCTGATCGTGATCGGCGGTAAAGAATACGGCTCGGGCTCGTCGCGTGACTGGGCGGCCAAGGGACCGAAGCTTCTCGGCATCGATGCCGTCATCGTCGAAAGCTTCGAGCGCATCCATCGCTCGAACCTCGTCGGCATGGGCATTCTGCCGCTGCAGTTCAAAGCCGGCACCGATCGCAAGAGCTTGAAGCTCACCGGCAGCGAACGCTTCGATCTCAAAGGCTTGGCCGGCGCCATCAAGCCGGGCATGGATATCATGCTCAGCATTCATCGCGCCGACGGCCAAGTGCAGGACGTGCCGCTGACCTGCCGGATCGACACCGTCGACGAGGTTGAATACTTCCGCTCAGGCGGCATCTTGCAGTACGTGCTGCGCAACCTGACGAAGCGCGCCGCCTAGGCGCGTCAAACGGAATAGGCCGGCCCCGACGCGTCGGGGCCGGCGCCGACGGGTGTAGACTCGTCGGCCATGGCTGCAGCGACCCAGGATCATGGCAAGGCGCGGCGACAGTTGCTCGCCGAGATCGAGGCCGACGTTCGGGACACCGCGTCCTGGACGGGCCGAACCACGCTCTCGCCGCGAGTAGACGCCGCCATCGAGGCCGTGCCTCGCCACGAGTTCGTTCGCATGGAAGACGTGGCGGTCGCGTATCGGAACAAGCCGCTCTGGATCGGTCGCGGCCAAACCATTTCGCAGCCCTATATCGTCGCCATCATGACCGAGCTTCTCGACCTTGCGGCTGAGGACGTGGTGCTCGAGATCGGAACGGGCTCGGGCTATCAGACCGCCGTCCTCGCCGAAATCGCCGCCCAGATCTATTCGCTGGAAGTCGTGCCCGAGCACGCCGAAACGGCGCAGAAGCGGCTAACACGGCTCGGCTACACCACCATCGAAACCCGGGTCGGCGACGGCCACGACGGCTGGCCCGAGGCCGCCCCCTTCGATGCGATCATCGGTACCGCTGTCGCGGAACGTATTCCCAAGAGTCTCACCGACCAATTGAAGCCGGGCGGTCGCCTAGTGATGCCGGTGGGACCCCTCGCCGGGCCCCAAATGCTGCATCGTGGTGTGAAGGCGGCCGACGGCCGATTCGCCTCGCAGCCTCTGCTGCCGGTCTCCTTCGTGCCCATGGTCGCGGGGCGAAAGCGGCCCTAGCCGCGGGCCATCGCTTAGCGCGGATTCGCCCTTGCGCAAGACGGTCCGAGCCCCGATCTTTTCGCCATGAGGCTCGCCACGGCGCGGCGCCGGCTTCTCGCGGTGCTTGGTCCGACCAATACCGGCAAGACGCATCTCGCGATGGAGCGGCTGCTGGGCCACGCGAGCGGGATGATCGGCTTCCCGCTGCGCCTTCTCGCCCGAGAAAATTACGATCGCGCCGTCAAGCTCAAGGGCGCGAACCAAGTCGCTCTCATCACCGGCGAGGAAAAGATCGCGCCGCCGGGAGCTCGCTATTTCCTCTGCACGACCGAGGCGATGCCGCTCGATCGCCAGGTCTCGTTCGTCGCCGTCGACGAAATCCAGATGGGCGCGGATTCCGATCGCGGCCATGTCTTCACCGACCGGCTGCTGCATGCGCGCGGTGACGAAACCATGGTCCTCGGTGCCGAAAGCGCCAAGCCCCTGATCCGCAGTCTCGTGCCAGGGGCGGAGTTCGTGACCCGGCCCCGGTTCTCGAAACTGACCTACACCGGCGAGCGCAAGATCACGCGCCTGCCGCCGCGCAGCGCCGTCGTCGCCTTCTCGGCGGCAGACGTCTACGCGCTGGCCGAACTGTTGCGCCGCCAGCGCGGCGGCGCGGCCGTGGTCCTGGGCGCGCTCAGCCCGCGAACGCGTAACGCCCAGGTCGCGCTCTATCAGTCCGGCGAGGTCGACTATTTGGTCGCGACCGACGCCATCGGCCTGGGCCTGAACATGGACGTCGACCACGTCGCCTTCGCGGCGCTGCGGAAGTTCGATGGCCGCGTCGAGCGCCCGCTATACGCCACCGAGCTTGCCCAGATCGCCGGCCGCGCCGGCCGTCACATGAACGACGGCACGTTCGGGACCACGGGCGACGTCGGTCCGATGGATCCCGAAATGGTCGAGCGGGTCGAGAACCATCGTTTCCAAGCGCTCAAGGCGTTCCAATGGCGGAACAGCGATCTGCGCTTCACGTCGCTGGGCGCGTTGATGTCTGATCTGCAGCGCCGGCCGCCGACCGAGGGCTTGGTCCGGGTTCGCGACGCCGAGGACGAGCTTGTCCTTCAGCATCTCTCGCAGGACGCCGAAGTCGCGGACCGGGCCCGTCAACCCGACGCCATTCGCTTGTTGTGGGACGTCTGCCGTGTTCCCGACTTCGCGAAGTCGGGAACCGAGGCGCATTCGCGGTTTATCAAGCGCATCTTCCTGTCGCTCACGGGCGCGAGCGGGCACCTCTCACCGGAATGGGCGGCCCGCCAGATCAGTCTCGTCGATCGGCCGGAGGGTGACATCGATGTCTTGATCCAACGCATCGCGCAGATACGTACCTGGACCTACGTGGCGTTTCGCGGCGACTGGTTGGCGGACTCGGCCGAATGGCAGGCCCGGGCCCGCGCCGTCGAGGACCGCTTGTCGGACGCGCTACACGATCGCCTGACCCAGCGCTTCGTCGACCGGCGCACGGCGCAATTGATGAGCCGGATGAAAGGCCGTCACGAACTTCTCGCGCATATCGATCAGGCCGGAGCCGTCATCGTCGCCGGCCACTATGTCGGTCATCTCGAAGGCTTTCGGTTCGTGCCCGACGCTGACGCAACATCGCCGGCTGCGGCCCAGGTCGTTACAGCCGCGTCGCTGCGGGCGTTGCGCCGCGAGATCGCGGCGAGGGTCGCCCGACTCGAGGCCGATCCCGATACGGCATTCACGGTCGACGCCTTCGGCCGCGTCCAATGGCAAGGCTCCGCCATCGGCCGCCTTCGCAAAGGGCCGGACATCATTCATC
>SHVP01000072.1 GCA_009694165.1 Alphaproteobacteria bacterium | reverse complement strand
GGTAACCGACATCGATGCCAGCGCCGCGCTGGTTGCCTTTGCCACCGCCTGGGAGCTCTACAAGAGGGCGAATGTGCGCGCCGAGGACACTGTCTTGGTCAATGCGGCGGGCGGCGCGGTCGGCAGCGCCGCCGTGCAAATCGGTCGCTTGTTGGGTTGCCGGGTGATCGCGAGCGCGGGATCGGACGCCAAACTCGATCGCGCCCGCCAGCTCGGCGCCGAGGCTGGCATCAATTATGCCACCCACAACCTGACTACTGCGGCGCGCGAACTGACCGGCGGGCGCGGCGTGGACGTCGTCATCGAGGGCGTCGGCGGCGAGATCCTGCGCCAGAGCCTGGATGCCCTGGCCCCCAACGGCCGCTGTGCCACCGCTGGATCGATCGCGCCGACCGAGACGTTGATCGATATCCGCAAGCTGATGGTGCGGAACCAGATCACGCTCACCGGCTCGCATTTCACGCCGAAGGAATCCATCAAGGAGGTGCTGCGGCTGCTGGCGCGCGGGGTGCTGCGGCCTGTGCTCGCCCGCACCTTTCCGCTCGACCAGGCACGCCAAGCGCACGAATTGCTGGAAAGCCGCGACCTGTTCGGCAATATCGTCCTGGAAATGTAGTCGCGGAGACGCCGGCCAGCGCCTGCCGGCAATCGACACCCGGCTGGTCTAACCGCGCACCCGCTGAATGAACCACCACAGGTGGCCCTCGGGGTCGAGGGCGCCGTACGAGCGATCGCTCCAGTAGTCGGCCCCGTAATCCTCGGTCTCGGGTTCCTGGAAGATGACCGCTCCAGCAGCGCGCGCTTGGGCGCAATGGGCATCGACGTCGTCGACGAATGCCGCCAAGCCCCGCGTGTTACGTCCGCCGACGGTCCTAGGGCTGGCAAGAAGATCGAGACGTCCCGGCCGTGGCTCGGCGGAGCCAATCGATGGCCGCCCGCGGACCAGCGTAGTAGATCGATGGGCTGATCCGCGGCCAACCGGCGGGCGGACTTTTCACCACTGACTTCCCTAGAGATCGCGGACGGCCGGCAACACCCTGTCGCCGAACAGGCGTAGCCGCGCCGATTGCCAGTCTATCTCGCCTTCCGTCGCAGCGGCGTCACGTTGCCGGTGTTTGCCGCAGCGGGTGATCCACAATACTTCGCCCAAACCTCCATAAGTTTTCGCCGCTTCTCGAGCAGATCGTCGCGCTGATATGCCCGCTCGGTCTTGTCGGCAACTGCATGGGCTAAGGCTCGCTCGGAAACCTCGCGCGGGAAATTGGTCTGAGTGGCCGCCCAATCGCGGAAAGTCGAGCGAAACCCATGCGCCGTAATCTCGGCTCGCCCCATTCGGTTGAGACGGGCTAGCAGGGCGTTCGAGGAGGGGGGCCGGCCGGGTCTCCCGCCAGGGAACACATAGGCGCCGGGAGCCGGCCTACCCATTGCCTTGAGAGTGTTCAGTGCGGCTTGCGTCAGCGGAACGCGGTGGTCTCTCTTGGTCTTTGTGCGCTCACCCGGGATGTTCCACACGCCAGCGGCAAGGTTGAACTCGTCCCATTTTGCTTGAATTGTCTCGCTCGTCCGCGTGGCGGTGAGTATCAGCAACTCCATCGCACGCGCTGCTACCCCTTCCTGCGCCCGCAACTCCTCCATGAAGGCTCCGATCTGGACGTAGGGCAAGGCCGGATGGTGTTTGACGGCGCTGACTGCCGAGCGCCGGGGAAGTACTTGGTCCAGCGTCCCCCGCCATCGCGCTGGGTTCTCTCCGTCGCGGTAGCCGTGGGCCTTCGCCCAATCCAACACGGTTTCGATACGCCCGCGGACACGCGAGGCCGTCTCGGTTTTCTTGCTCCATATTGGCCGGAGCACCTTGAGCACGAGCGCAACGTCGATTGCGGTCGCCGGAATCTTGCCCAGGGTCGGGAAAGCGTATGCCTCGAGTGTCGCCAACCACTGCGCCGCGTGCTTGCCATTCCGCCAGCCGTCCCTGCGGTCCTTGATGCACTTGCGAGCGGCATCCTCAAAAGTCAGCGAATGGGCCTTGGCCGCGGCCACCGCAGCGCGCGAGGCCTTGCGTGCCTCGATCGGGTCCCGACCCGCGTCCAGCCATTTCCGGGCCTCGGCGGCCTTCCTGCGGGCCTCCGCTAGGCTCACAACGTTGAGCGACCCTAGCCCCATGTCGCGCCGCCTGCCGGCGTGCCGGTAACGGAGAATCCACGAGCGCGCTCCACCCGGAGCGATCTGGAGATACAAACCAAGGCCATCCGGGTAGAGGCCCGGGGCCTTCGCGCGACCGACCCCTAACGCCGTCAGCCGATCAACTCTCACGCCTTCGCGCACGCTGCTGTACCCATCCATTTACCCATCCACCTGGGCTGGATTGCCATGGATGTTGGCGGACAGTATAGAACAGAAATCGGCGTAAACACAGAGAACCCCTAGAGTCACCAGGATGGGTACCGACGAAGGCGAACAAGCCTGGACGCTAGAGTCGCAGACTCCCCTTCCGCCACGAATGATGCGTCCGCCGACGATTGTTGACAGGACGACGGATGCCTCGCAACCCTGTCGCGGACGGCAGCTTTGGCATCAGGGGATTGTCTCATGCACGTTCCGATCGAGCGCATGGCGGTGTTGGCGATCGACCTGCAGTGGGGCTTCTGTCACCCGGAAGGCTCGGTTGCCCGCCGGGGCCGCAACCCCGCCCCGCTGATGGCCGCCGCCCGGCGCTCGGCCGAGCTCGCGCGACGCGCCCGCGACGCCGGCCTGCCGATCATCTGGACCCAGATGACGCTGCGTCCGGACTACCGCGACGGCGGGCTGCTCACCAGCACCTTCCGACCGGGCATCCGCGAGGGCGGCGGCCTGAAGCGCGGCGAGCGGGATTCGGCGCTACTCCCCGATCTCGACCTCCAGCCGGCGGACTTCGTCGTCGACAAGCAGCGGATCTCGGCCTTCTATTCTTCCGCGCTCGAAGGCGTCCTGCGAGCGCTGAAGGTCGAAGGGCTGTTGGTCTGCGGCGTGACCACCGCCCAATGCGTCGAGACCACGGTGAGGGATGCCTTCCAACGTGACTACGCCGCCTTCGTGGTCGAGGACTGCGTCGCCGAATATTCGCCTGAACGCCATCGCCATGCGCTCTCGGCCATGGCCTACGGGTTCGCCAACGTCATCTCCTGGGACGACGCCGTGCACGGTCTGGACGCCCGGGCATTCACGTTCAAGCCGGGCACCGACTGAGCAAAATAGCCGTACGCGTCGAGGGGGAAAGCGCTATTATTGTCGACATCAGTCATCGATCGGTAACTGGTGGCGAATCAACAACGAGGGGGGAGTGGGGTTATGAACCGTTTCATATGGATGGCCAGCGCGTTCGCCGGTGCCGTCTTGGCGCTGGTGGTCGGCCAGGCGTCGGCACAGACACAGCAATTCAAGATGGGTGCCGGATTGGCCGGTACCTATCCGATCTATTCGGCGAAGTTTGCCGACCTCATCAACAAGAACGTCCCAGGCGTGCAGATCGCCGCGGTGTCGATCGGCAGCCTGGAAGCGCAGTTCGACATGCAAAAGGGCGAACTGCAGTTCAAGATCGGTTATGCCTTCGACGTCAAGCGCATCTCCGAAGGCTTGTCGGCTGTGCCGACCAAGACGCCGGACGTCTGCCACCTGCAGATGGTCTTCGGTGACGGGCTCTATGTCGTCGCCAAGAAAGACAGCCCGATCAACAGCCTGAACGATCTGACCAAAGGTCGCTATCGGGTCTGGGTCGGACCGAAGACGGGCTTTTTCTACAACATCATCAACCCGCTGATGGAAGCGCACGGCATGAAGCTCGAGGATCTCGAGAAGACCGGCACGGTGCTCGAGACCTTCGGCTACGGCGACACCGCGCAAGCCTTCCAGGATCGCCGACTCGACGTCACGTTTTTCTCGGGCGGCGTCCCCTACAGCCTGATGATGCAGATCGAGAATCAGCCGGGGTTCAAGTTCATCAAGATATCGCCCGAGGTGATGAAGAAATTTCTCGAACTGCGCCCCGGCGTGACCACTCGCGTGGTGGCGAAGAACACGTACAAAGGCCAAGAGGAAGATGTCACCGTGCCGTGGTACGCCAACCAGGTGATCGCCACGACCAAGCTGCCGGAAGAGATCCAGTACCAGATCACCAAGGTGATCAACGAAAAAGCCAAAGACTTCCACGGCATCTTTCCCGGCTCGGAGGAAATTGGCGCCGTCGATCCGTTGGCCGGCAACCAGGTTCAGATCTGCAAGGGTGCCGAGCGCTACTATCGCGCAATCGGCAAACTGAAGTCCTAGGCCTCCTCGGGCGGCGCGCGGCGTCGCCCGTTCGCGCAACTAAGCCACGACGACCGGGAAAGGCTCGCCCGGTCGTCCTCCGCGGGGAGAGGCGCCCATGAACGTTCTGCCGATTCTAACCGGCTCCCCTGCGGCCGGCGGCCAAGTGTTGCGAGCCTGGCTGATCGGCTGGCTCGGCGTTTCGTGGATCCTCATCCACCTTTACTCGGGCTTCTATGGCTCGCCCAACGCCATGTTATTCCGGACGCTGCACCTGGGCGTCGCGCTCGCGCTGGTCTTTCTTTACATCCCGACCGGCGGCAAGCGGAGCCCGCAGCCGCTCCCGTTCTTGCTGCTCGATACAATTTTCATCATCGGCAGCCTATGGACGTCGGTCTATTTCGTCATCGAATACGACACCTGGGAACTGCGCCGCACCGATATGCGGCTGATCGATTACGCGACCGGGATCCTGGCGATCATCCTGACGCTGGAAACGTCGCGGCGGGCCTTCGGCATGTCGATGGTGTGGGTCTGCCTCTTCTTTCTCTTTCACGCCCTGTTCTCCAACTACTTTCCGCCACCCTTCAACGGACCGCCAGCATCGATCTTTCGCCTCATTCGCTCCATCTTCCTCGGCGATGACGGCATCTATGGCGTGGCAGTCGCCGTCATGTCGCAGTTCGTCGTCTTGTTCATTTTGTTCGGCACGTTGCTGACGCTGACGGGCGGCGGCGCCTTTTTCACCCGTATGGCCTTTTCGCTGTTCGGCCATCGCACCGGCGGGCCGGCGAAGGCCGCCGTGGTCTCGTCGGGCTTCCTCGGCATGTTGTCGGGAAGTTCGGTCAGCAACGTCGCCACCGTCGGGCCCTTCACCATCCCGCTGATGCGGCGATTGGGTTATGGCAATTCCTTCGCCGGCGGCGTCGAGGCCGCCGCCTCGAACGGCGGTCCGATCATGCCGCCGGTCATGGGGGCGATTGCCTTCATGATGGCGGAGTTCTTGCACGTCTCCTACGCCAAGGTCGCGCTAGCGGCAGCGATTCCCGCGGTGCTGTATTACCTGGTGATCTACGTCACCGTTCACTTCGAGGCGAAAAAACTTGGGCTGCGAGCATTGGACAAGGCAGCGCTGCCGAGTGCCTGGCTGATCATGAAACGCCAGGGCTATCTGCTGATTCCGCTCGCCATGATTATCATTACCTTGATGCTCGGTTATTCGATCGTTTTCGTTGCCGTCATCATCATCGGCACGACGTTTCTCATCGGGCTGCTGCAAAAAAGCCACCGCATGACGCCCTACCGGTTGCTCGATTCCTTCGAACGGACGGTGCAGTCGGTCGTCGGGCTGTGTGCGTCGGCGGGCGCAGCAGGGGTCATCATCGGAGCCGTGTTTGCCACGGGTTTGACGTTTACGGTGACGCAATTCACCGTTGACTTGGCGGGCGGCCACACATGGGTGGTCCTCGTCTTCGCCGGCATGATGTCCTTCATCATGGGCCTCGGCATGCCGCCGACGGCCATCTATATCACGCTGGTCGCCACCGTCATTCCGGTGCTGGTCAAGTCGGGCATTTCGCCGATGGCCGCCCATCTCTTTGCGTTCTATTGGGGCAACGCCGCCAACATCACGCCGCCCGTGGCGATTTCCGCCTACGTCGCCGCACCCATTGCCAACGCCAGTCCCGACGCGACCGGCTGGCAGGCAACCAGGCTCGGTGCCGGCACCTTCCTGCTACCGTTCCTGTTCGTCTACGCACCGGGCATGTTGTTCGAGGGCCCGTGGTACGACACCGTCTATGTGACGCTCGCAGCCGCCCTCGGCCTGTCGGCCTTCGCGCTATCGTTGACGGGGTACTGTTTCGCCCCCATGCCGATTTGGCAACGCTTGACGTTTCTCGCCAGTTCACTGCTGCTGATCGTTCCCGACGTCATCCCCAATGCGTTCGGCTACGCTTTGCTGGCCGGCGGAATCGGCAGCAACTGGCTCACCGCCCGGAGCGAAGCAGCGGCGCCCGGTCGGTCGCCGATCGCCAGCGACGAACTGCAACCCAGCATTGCGACCGCGCCGACGGCAAGCAGAACGGCGTTGGGACGCCTGCGCGACCGCCTCGTGGCCGCGCGCCTCAAGCGAGAACTGGGCGATGCACCCATTGCCGTCAGCGTCGTCAACCCCCGCAACCTGACCGATGCCCTCATGCGCGACGCCGAAACCCTGGGTGGACCCGAAGACGTGACGGCGCGCACGCTTTGGCTCTCCTGGGGCGTCGTCGCCGTCGCCGGAATCGCGATGGAAGTCATGGGACAGACATACTTCCACGCCACCAATCCGCTGACCTGGGTGGTGGCGATCGGCGCCATCGCGGCGTTCAGTCTGTTCGGAGTGGCACGGGTGTGGGCGGCCGGGCGGATCGGGCCGGCAGCGGCGACGGACCACTCGCTCATTCGGGTGATGGACGCATCCTAGCCACGTAGGCCGGAACGGTCTTGAGCGGCAGCTCCTTCAAGAAAAGCATCGTTACCAACGTCAGGAAGGCGATCACCGACGCGACCACGAAGACGGTCTGAAACGCGCCCGCCAGCGCCTCGGTGATCGGCTGACGCAGCACCGCCGGCAACAGCGCCGAGGCGCCCGACCCCGCCTGGAGAACAGCCAGCGCCGGATCAGCCCCCATCGCCTCATGCCCCGGCACCGCCGCGAGCACCGTATCCAGTCGGGCCACCAGGATGGCGCTTAGCAGCGCCACCCCGAGGGCCCCACCCAGCGAGCGAAAGAACGTGACGGACGCCGTCGCCGTACCGAGGTCGCCGAGATCAACGGAATTCTGAACCGCGACCATGACGATTGGTCCGACCAGTCCCATGCCGAACCCCGAGGCGCCGACCAGCGCGGCGATAACCAGCGTCGAGGTCGCCGGCGTCGTCAACGACAGCACGAAGACGCTCACCGACGTCAACAACATGCCAACCACCGGGAATACCTTATAGCGACCAGTGCGCGACATGAGACGGCCAGCGGCGACCGCGCCGATCGTGCCGGTCGCCGTTAGCGGAATCAGGAGAAGGCCTGCTTCGCTCGCGGACAGACCGTAGACGATCTGCAACCACAGCATCACGACGACGACAAGGCTCATCGACAAGGCGGTGATCAGGATGTTGGCGATGTTGCAGACGACGAAGGTCCGATTGGCAAACAGCCGCGGCGGCAGGATCGGCTCGGGTGCCATCCGCTCGCGCACGACGCAGAGGGTAAACAAGGCGACCGCCCCAACCGACAGCGCGGCGATGACCGGCGACCCCCAGGGGATCTGCTTGCCGCCCATCGTCATGACGAGAATAGCCGCCGCCACTCCACCGACGATCAACAGCGCACCCAAATAGTCGATTCGGTGTTTGACCCGCTTGACCACCAGGCGCTTGAGGGTTCGCTGCGAGACGTACAAGGCGGCCAGACCGATCGGTACGTTGATCCAGAAGATCCACCGCCAACTGAGGTGGTCGACAAAAAGCCCGCCGATGATCGGCCCAGCGACGCTGGCGATGAACCAGCTGGAGGCAATGTAGATTTGGTAGCGACCCCGCTCGCGCGGCGAGATGACATCGGCGATGATCGCGTGTGCCATCGAAATGAGCCCGGCGCCGCCGATCCCTTCAAGGGCGCGGAAAGCGATCAGTTGCACGATATTGGTGGAAAGGGCACACAAAGCAGAGGCGCCGGCAAACAGCACGATGGCGATCTGTAACAACTGTTTGCGCCCATAGAGGTCGGAGAGCTTGCCGTAGATCGGCGTGGCCGCCGTGGAGAACAACAGGTAGCCCGAAACCACCCACGACAGGAGCTCGACGCCGTTCAGGTCGGCGGCGATGCGGGGCAGCGCCGTAGCGACGACCGTTTGATCGAGCGCCGCCAGAAACATGCCGAGCATGAGGCCGGCAAGGATGCTGACGGTCTCGCCGCGGGTGAAGGCAACCGGCGTGGATTCTGACGCAGACAAGGTGGACGACGGACCGGAGGAGGAAGAGTGGGACCCACGGGAGCGGTGGCGCGAGCACAAGCATAGCGCAGGGCACGTCGCGGCAACCGCCAATTCGCGCCGACCTCAGGGAATTGCGTGCTCGAGCAGTCGTCGGCGAAATACCCGGTCGCGTTTCAAATGCCATTCCCTACTCATCGCCGCCTGCTGGGTCTCCCATGGTTCGGCGTAGAGGAGATGCCATGTCGCTCCCCGCGTCGTTCGCGCCGCCGTCCCGGCATTGTGCCCGGCCAGGCGGCGCTCGAGGTCGGTGGTCCAGCCGACATAGGTGCGGGGCCGCGCTTTCTCGACGCAACCCAAGACGTACACATAGCAGTGCGGCCGGGCGACCATTGAATCACGACGGACCGGAAACGGCTTGAGCCCCGGAGCCGGCGGCACGCTTGCGAAAAACGACCATCAAGTTGTTGGCCGGCATCTCGACCACCTCGTCGAGCCGGAACGCCAACCGCCCGGCCAGCGGCGTCACCTGCGTGTCCAAACAGCGAACGCCCCAGCGCGGGTCGCGCCCGCACAAACTCGCGTCGAAGGCTTCGTTGGACGGAGCGGTATGCACGCCATGCCGCCGATAGGGCCCATACAGAATCAAGGGCGCGTCCGATCGAAGGAGACGCGCCGCTCCGGCGACAAGCCCTTCGGTCGCTGCCCATGGCGCGATGTGAATCATGTTGCAGCAGAACACCGCGTCGGCCCGATCGAGCGGCCAACGGTTCTGGGTGACGTCGAGAAGAATGGCAGGGTGAATGCGCCGGCAACCGCTTTCCTGGCTGCTTGCGTCGATGCCGATGAGGGCCTCGGGCCTGGCCTCGCTCGGCTGCCAGAACAATTCCGGGCCCAGTTGCGGCGCCATGAATGCCGCTTGCCCACCCGTCCCGCTCGCCACCTCCAGCAGCAGCCCGACCGGCGGCAGAATGCGACGCAGCACGGCGAAGATCGGCCCGCGGTTGCGCAGCGTCGACGGCGGATGACGGTCGTGGTCGACAGGCTTCACGGGCCCACCCTGTACCACACCCCGCCAAACGGGCCTAGCCCAACGGATCCTCGAATGTGGTACCCGTCAGTTTGGCGCCTTTCATCTCCGCGCCGCGCAGATCGGCAGGCCGCGCCTCGCCGGTCGGCGAACCGTCCTGTCCGGTCAACATCATCGACCCAAAATTGGCGCGCACCAGGATCGCGTCGCGGAAGTCGACGTCCTTCAGAATGGCGCCGCGCAGATCGCCGTCGGTGGCGTCCGCTTTGTCGAGTTGCGAACCGGTGAGAGTCGCCAAGGTCAAGCGGGCGCCGTTGAGGCGGGCGCCCGTCAACTTGCAGCGAATCAGTCGCGCGCCGTGCAGGAACGCCCCGGGAAACTTGATGCCGGAAAGATCAGTTTGTTCGATCTCCAGGCGTCGTCCCTGCTCGCCGTTCGTCTCGACCCATTGGGCATGGTCGTGCAGGCGCCGTTGCAAATCGCCGGGCAGCTCGAGCAGGGCGCTGCCGCCCTCGGTTGGGCGCAGCGCCGCAGCATCGACTTCGGCGCCGATGATGATCGAGCCCGTCATTCTAGCGCCGGTCAATGTCACTTGGCTGAGGTTGGCGCGTTCGCGCGTGGCGCCGGACAGATTCGACTGGTCGAGGCGGGCGCCGGCGAGGTTGGCCCACGCAAGGTTCGCTCCGTGCAGGTCGGTGTTCTGCATCGTCGCCTCGCGCGCGTCGACCTTGCCCAAGTTGGCCCGCCGCAGAACGGCGAACAGCATCTTGGCGCGGCGCAGGATCGAGCCCTCGAGATTCGCGTTGGACAGATCGACGCTGACCTCACTACGCTTGCCGCCGAGCGATCCCGGTCGCAGATCGGCGTCGGCCAGATTGGCCCCGTGCAGGTTGGCGCCGCGAAAGCGAACGCCGCGCAGGTCCGCCCGCTCCAGATTGGCCCGTATCAGATTGGCCCCAAAGAGATCGCATTCCGACAAGTCGGCATCGGGCAAGTTGGCCGCCTGCAGATCGGCGCCGGTCAGCAGGGCAGAGCGCAACCGGGCGAAGGGGTAGTCAAGCCGGGCCAGTTGGGCTTGGCGCAGATCGGCACACACGCCCCAGGCCCGTTCTTCGAGATAGCGCTGGTGAAGCGCCAGTGTGCGCTTTAGATCCACCACGATCCAATCCCCTGTCACGCGAGCGCGACCCCCGACGGGAGCCTGGCGCTGCCAGCGCGAGCACTCTAAGATGATACTCGGATAGCGCGCCTGCCCTAGATCAACGGGCGCCTGCGGGCGAATGTTTGATCTCAAGAACTCGTGAAACGTGCACCCGCGCTGACGGATTAACCTAGTTTGGACCGTGACATAAGTTGATTAATCGCTGATTTGGAGACACCCCCGTGTCGTTAGTTCAAGCAGCGGCTCGATTCGCGTGGATGCTGGTACCGATCCTGGTGCTGGCGTTTGCCGGGCTGCCCTGGAGTCCGTCCGATAAAGGCGTGCTTCGAGTCGCCGAGCATTTTGACGCCGCCCGTGGCTTCTGTTTGGACGTGCCGGGCTACAAGGAAGGCGTCAAGGTCGACCAGCCGCTGCAGGTTCACACCTGCAAGCAGAACCTCTGGCGCGAAGACGAGATCTTCGACCAGCGCAGCATCACCCACGGCATTCTGTACATGCCGACGTTCGGTCTGTGCGTTCAGGCGGAAGACGCCAGCGTCGGGGCCCGCCTTCGTCTGACCGATTGTCGGGAAAACGTGCGGCAGCGCTGGGGCTATCGCAGTTCGGGTGAACTCGTGCTGGCCGGCAGCTCGGCCCTCTGCGTGACCGTCGATGCCGGCGAGCCACGGCCGACGCGACGGCCGGAGTTCGTGATGCGCGACGTCTCGCTCGATACCTGCGCCGTCGACGCCCGGGCGCGCCAGGGTTGGGCTTTTGCTATTCCCTAGTCGCGCCCGTCGGTTCTGCGGCCTATCATTCCATCGCCTTGGTCGGGTCGGGTCCCACCCGCCCGGTCACGGACCCAGCGCCGCTCCGCTGGCGCGGGAGGCGGCCCAGTCGCCGATCGGGCCGAGGCATTCTCTACCATCATCGAATTCCGTTCGCGAATGAAAGGACGGCGCCGTGCAACTGCGTAATCTCGGGACCTCCGGTCTCAAAGTCTCGTTGGTCGGCCTCGGCTGCAACAACTTCGGCGGCCGCATCGACTTGGCGGCAACGCGCAAGGTCATCCACAAGGCGATCGACCTCGGCATTACCTTGTTCGACACCGCGGATGTCTACGGCAACCGCGGTGGATCCGAAGAGGTCATCGGCAAGATCCTCGGAACGAAACGAAAGCAAATCGTCTTGGCGACGAAATACGCGATGGTGATGGACGACTCAGGGACGGCGAAGGGCGGGTCGCGCCGCTACATCATGAGCGCGGTCGAGGCCAGCCTCCGGCGCCTGAAGACCGATTGGATCGATCTCTACCAGATGCATCGGCCGGATCCCGAAACGCCGATCGAGGAGACCCTCCGCGCCCTCGATGACGTTGTCCGCCAGGGAAAGGTTCGCTATGTCGGCTGTTCCAATTTTGCCGCCTGGCAGGTGGTCGAAGCCCAATGGACGGCCCGTTACCATCACCTCAACTCGTTCGTTGCCTGTCAGGACGAATACAGCTTGGTGATGCGCGACCTCGACAACGACCTGATGCAGGTCATGCGGTCCTATGGGATGGGCCTGTTGCCGTTCTTTCCGTTGGCCAGCGGTCTTCTTACCGGAAAATACAAGCGCAACAAGATGCCCAAGGGTGCCCGGCTGACC
>SHVP01000071.1 GCA_009694165.1 Alphaproteobacteria bacterium | reverse complement strand
CTGGGCGGCGCCCGGTCGCGACGGCGGGTTGGGGGCTCTTGGGGAGGATACACGCGAGCGGGCGTCACCACCAATCGTCGCCGCACCCCCAGGGGCGCTAGGTGGCGGGACGAGGACCGATCGGCGACGCCGGCGTGGCGGGGGAGCGCTGGACGCCGCCGACGCCTCTCGGCATGGTAGGCGGATGGCGGGGTTGAACATTCCGGCGGTGATCGCCCATCGCGGGGCGAGCGGGCAGGCGCCCGAAAACACCATCGTCGCCATCGCGCGGGCGGCCGCGCTCGGCGCGCGCTGGGTCGAGATCGACGCCAAGCTCACCGCCGACGGTGAATTGATTCTCATGCATGACGATACGCTCGACCGCACGACGGACGGTCGTGGTCCGGTCGCCCAGACGACCTGGGATCGCATCGCCGTGCTCGACGCCGGCGGCTGGTTCTCGAGCGACTTCCGCCACGAGCCGGTGCCGACGTTTCGCCAATTCGTCGCCGCCTGCGAGGAGTTCGACCTCGGCGCCAACGTCGAGATCAAGCCGTGTCCCGGACGCGAACGCGAGACCGGCGAGGCGGTGGCGCGGGCGCTGCGGGAGGGGTGGCCGAGCGATCGCGATCCGCCGCTGGTGAGCAGTTTCGCGGCCGAGGCGCTGGCGGCATTCCGCGCGAGCGCGCCCGGCTACCCGGTGGGCTGTCTCGGCAAGGTCGTCCCCGACGACCTGCGACCGCTGGCGGCCTTCGCCGCGATCCATGTCGACGCGAGCTGGCTGCGCGCGGCCGATGCGCGCCGGGTCAACGAGACGGGGGCGCGGCTGCTGGTCTATACGGTCAACGATCCGCGGCAGGCCGCGCGCCTGTTCGAGCAGGGCGTCGACGCCGTCTTCACCGACCATCCCGACCGGATTCTGCCGGTCGCTCCCCGTCGCTAGCGGAGTCAGCCGAGCAGGTTGCGCTCGAGTTTCGCCTGGATTGCCGGGGTGACGCCAAGGCCGTCGCGCAAATAGTGCGCGAACGAGCCGAAGGCTTCGTCGATGCCGAGGAAGGCCGCCTCGAGGTAGGCGGGATCGGCGGTCAGCAACGCCTGGCGCACGGCCGGGTCGACGGTCGGTGGGAGGAGGCGGGTGCTGCGCCAATACTGATTGGTCAGCACGTAGTCCTCGAACACGGTGTCGCGCGGGACGCCGAGCGCGCTCAGCACGATGGCGGCGGCGAAGCCGGTGCGATCCTTGCCGGCGGCGCAGTGGAACAACAGCGGATAGTTGCCGGGGTCGCTCAGTTCCTCGAACAAGCCCCGGTATTGCCGGACGTGGTCGCGCGCATAGGCCCGATAGGCAGCGATGACCAGGTCGCGCACGTCGATACCGCCCGTCTCGCCGGTGCGCAGGATTTCTTGCAGCGGCCCGCTCACCTTGGGTCGGATGCCGAGATGCACCACGCGGGGTGGGCTCGCCGCGGGCAGCCGGCTCGGTGCCTCGGCGCGTTCGTCGTCGCCGCGAAAGTCGCAGATGGTGCGCAGGCCAAGCCCGGCAAGGTGATCGAGGTCGCGCTCGGTCAGTTGGGCAAGCGAGGACGAGCGGAACAGCACGCCCCAGCGGAGCGCGCGGCCGGCCGCGGTGCCGTACCCGCCGAGGTCGCGAAAGTTAGTCGTTCCTTCGAGGGGGCGGTGGCGCAGAGTCATGGGGCGATGGGATCGGGCCGTGCGAAGGGGGGTGCCGGCGCGGGTCAGCGGGCTAGCGCAGTTTCGATGGCGCGCCGCACTTGGGGCGCGGTCGGCCGGATGGTCGTTTCGAAAGCCGCGACCAGGCGGCCGTCGCGACCGACCAGGTACTTGTGGAAGTTCCATTGTGGCGCCGCCATCGGCCCCAGCGTCTGACGCGCCCAACGATAGAAGGGATGGGCCGCGGCGCTGGTGACCGCCACCTTCTCGGTGAGGGAAAAATCGATTGCGTAGTTGAGTTCGCAGAACTCTTTGATCTCGCCGTTGCTGCCAGGCTCCTGGCCGCCGAAATCGTTGGACGGCACGCCGAGCACGACTAGGCCGCGCTCGCGGTAGCGATCCCAGATCGCCTTGAGGTCGGCGTATTGGTCGGGGTAGCCGCAGAACGACGCGGTGTTGACGACCAGGATCGCCTTGCCGCGGTACTGGTCGAGCGGCATGCGCTGCCCGTCGATCGACACGAAATCATAGTCGTGGGCCGAGCCGGCCATGGCCGGCCCTGCCAACACGAACAGCAACAGAATTGTAGTCCAGCACAACGCCCGCATCGCCGCCTCCGCCTCGAACCGGCCCATTCTATGCCAAACGGCGGGCCGGGCTAGGTTCACGTTCTGCTAGGCCGCTTATGGGTCTTTGGCCGGGCACCTGGCGCGCAACCGCTCACATGATCCCGGGCAGGGCGTTGTGCGGCTGCCGGCATTTCTTCAGCGCCTGGTCGGGCGAGAGGGCGTGGTCCCAGAACTTGGCGATGATGCGCTCGCCGGTCAGGCCGTTGGTCGCATCGGTGCACAGCCACACCGCCGGCGGTACGATGACGTCGCCCGGCAGCATATCCTGGCCGGCCCGTTTGCCCACCTCGCCCGGGCGCATCTCGCTGGTGATGAAGGCGGTGTCGGAGGCGCCGCCCGGCAGCAGGATGTTGACGTCGATGCCCGACCCCCGCAGTTCCTCGCTCCACACCCGGTGCGTCATTTCGAGCGCCGCCTTGGAGGCGCCGTAGGGCGACACGCCCGGCCGGCACATGGTGTCGAGGCTGGTCGAGATCGAGAACACCTTGCCGAACTTTTGCTTCAGCATCGGCGGCATGGCGGCCCGTGTCATTTGGAAGGCGCCGATGAGGTTGGTCTCGATGATGGTGCGGAAGCCTTCGACCGGGACGTCGTAGAACTTGGTGCCGCCCGGGGCGAGCGACATGCGGTACTCGGACGACCCGCGGCCGGCATTGTTGACGAGCACGTCGAGGCGGCCGAACGCCTTCAGCGCCGCGTCGATCGTCGCCTGGCAGTCGGCGGCCGAGGTCACGTCAGCCCGCAGTGTGACGCAGCGGCCTGGCCCGGCGATCGCCTCGGCCTTCTTTTGCGCCTCCTCTAAATCGGACGGCTTGCGCGCTCCCGTCAGCACGACGCGCGCGCCCGCGCGCAACAGTTCCTCGGTGATGTGCCAGCCGAACCCGCGGCCGCCGCCGGTAATGACGACGACGCGATCGCGCAGCGAGGGATGGTGCAGGGCGGGTAGGGGCATCGGGGTTCTCCGCTATTCGGTGGTGACGCCGGATGGGCCAAGCTTATTCGGGATTGGCCGCCGGTGGCTCGCGTTCTCCGCGCATCGGCCGTAGCGCCGTTCCCCACGCGTGTGGGGATGAACCGTGAGCCGCGACGGCGGCGGCGGAATGGTTGGGCCGTTCCCCACGCGTGTGGGGATGAACCGGCCTATCGGCTGGCACGACCAGACACCGTTACTCGATGGGTACCCTAGCCCCCGGCTGCCAATTTCAGGGGGGTAGCCGCGGCGATAACGCGCGCTGGAATTTCGACCCCCGGGGGGCGTGTCGTCCGCCGCAGCCGAATTGCTCAAGAAGCCAATCGAAGGCCGGCTCCAGGCTATGACCGCCCCATTGAAGCGCACAGCACGAGTCCAAATCTGGTGCTTACTGTGCGGTTACTGGCCAGGTTTTGCACTAAGATTTCGCAGGAACAATGGTGCGCCCGGCGGGATTTGAACCCACGACCCCAGGATTAGGAATCCTGTGCTCTATCCCCTGAGCTACGGGCGCTGGCCGCTGTTCTAGGCAGGCCCCTTGCGTGCGTCAATCGGCGGCGACCGGGCGGGCGGCCGCTTTGCTATGCTGGCGCGATGTCGCCCGAGCTCATCTACGCCGTCGTTTTTCGCGCCACGCTGGCGGTCCTCGAACCGTTTCTCGCGGTGCTGCGCTCCAATTCGACCTTCTTCTGGCCCTATCTGCTGTCGTTCGTGGCGCTCGCCGCCGTCGTCGGCGCGGTGCAGGCTGGACCGCTGTGGCGCCGGCCCGGGCGGTTTCTACGCGCGCTGCTACCGGCCAAGCGCATCTGGTGGCACCCCTCGGCCCGCGCCGACTATCGCTACTACGTCGTCAACGGCATCCTCTTTCCAGTGCTGTTCGCGCCGCTCGTCGTCAGTAGCGCCTGGCTCGCCGGGGCGACGCAGGCGGGCCTGACCGCCTTGTTAGGACCCGTGGCCGAGCCCTTGGCGGTCGCGCCCACCTTTCGCCTGATCCTGAGCGTCGCCTTCTTTCTCGCCTACGACCTCGGGCGCTATCTCGCCCATGGTGCGCTGCACGCCTTGCCGCTGTTGTGGGAATTCCACAAGGTGCATCATTCGGCCGAGGTGCTGACGCCGCTCACCAACAACCGGGCCCACCCGGTCGAGTTGATCATCATGGCGCTCGGCGCCAATGTTCTGGTCGGGCTGGTCACCGGAGTCTTTCTGTACGCCGCCGGCGGCCAAGCCGCGGTGTACACGGTGTTTGGCCTCCACGCCGCCATCTTCGTCTACAACCTGTTCGGCAACCTGCGGCACAGCCACGTCTGGTTGTCCTATGGGCCGCTCAACCGCGTTTTCCTCAGTCCGGCCCAGCACCAGATTCACCACAGCACGAGGCGCGAGCATTTTGGCAAGAACCGTGGCTATGCGCTGGCGCTATGGGATTGGCTGTTCGGCACGCTCTACCTGCCGCGCGGGCGTGAAGAGTTTACGATGGGGCTAGGGGATGGCAGCGACGCCCGCTGGCATTCGGTGCGCCAAATGTATGGGCTGCCGTTTCGGCTGTGCTGGGATCGCTGGATCGGTCGGCGCCGCGACGGTGCGCTGGCCGCCGGTCAGGGGAGAATCCACCGCATCGGCAGCGAATAGGTGGCGACGAGCGAGTTCATGCCGGGATTGCGATCGCCGAGGCCGGCGTTCGAATAGTGGCTGGCGGCGAGTCCGAGCCGGTTGCCGCGCCAGATCAGGTAACTCACTTCCACTTGGGAGCGAAATTCGACCGTGTGGCCGAGGTCGTGCCCGCTGCCATCGCTAAACAAGCCGACCGCGAAGGAGGGCGTCAGCGTCCATTTGTCCTTGATCGGCACATCGAGATAGGCGCCGGCGAAACCGTAGAGCGCGCCATCGGCGGTGGCCATTGCCCCGGCCATCGGCTTGATCTGCCAGACGAACGGCGATCCGCCCAGCCACTCGACGCGCAACTCGCCCGTCTGATCGTCGCCATCGCCGATCGCCGTGGCGCCGACGGCGATCGCCAATCGGGACTCGCTTTTCGTCGCCATGTCTTGGGCCGCGGAGGATCCCGCGGCCAGCAACAATACCCACGCTGCGGCGGCGATGGCCGCACGCTTGCCCCTCTCGATCACCGAAAACCCCCCGTTGGACCGAGCTCGGACGCAACGGAACGACGCTCCGCAGGTCCCTGAAAAAGCGAGGAATACTAGTCTCAACCTGGGGCGGTCGGCAAGGCTGGCTGCCCCCGGGCAGGGCAGATAGCATCGGCCGATGCGGCGCCGGGTTCCTTGGTTGATCCTCGCTTTCGCGCTCCTCGCCTGGCGCCCGGCGCCGGCGGCCGACCTCGAGCGCGCCGCTGCCCACACGGTGATCGAGGTAGTGGACGGCGATACCGTCGTCCTCGACGATCGCTCGTCGGTGCGCCTGGTCGGCATCCAGGCCCCCAAGCTGTCGCTCGGCCGGGCCAAGGTGGCCGACCAGCCGCTCGCCAAGGAGTCGAAGGCGGCGCTGGAGGCGTTGACGCTCGGGCGCGCAGTGACGCTCCAGTTCGGCGGCCTGCAGATGGATCGCCATGGTCGTCACCTTGCGCACCTGCAGGACGACCAGGGGCGCTGGGTGCAAGGCGAGATGCTGCGGCGCGGGCTCGCCCGCGTCTACACCTTCAGCGACAACCGGTCGTGGGCGGCCGACATGCTGGCCCTCGAACAGGAGGCGCGGCGCGAGGCGCGCGGTCTCTGGCACCGCGATTATTACCGCGTCCGCACCGCCGAGGAGGCCGGCCGCTATCTCGGCCGCTACGAGGTGATCGAGGGGCGGGTCGTCGCCGCCGCCAGCAACAAGGGCACCGTTTACCTCAATTTCGGCCCCGATTGGCGCAGCGATTTCACCGTCACAATTTCGCCGCGCGACCTCCGTAGCTTCCGCACCAGTCGCCTCGACCCGTTCCAGTGGAAAGGGCGCCGCGTGCGCGTGCGCGGATGGCTCAAGTCGATGAACGGTCCGATGATCCAGGCGACGCATCCGGAACAGATCGAGGTACTTGGCGAATGACCCGGCGTCTCGCTTCCCTGCTCGCCCTGTTTGCTGTGCTGGCGGTTCTGGCGCTGACGGGCGGCTGCACCACCAACCCCGCGACCGGCGGACAAAGTTTCACCCTGTTCATGTCGCCCGAGGACGAAGTCCGTATGGGCGCGCAGGAACACCCCAAGGTCATCGCCGAGTTCGGCGGCGTCTATGACGAGCCCAAGGTGGCGGGCTACGTGGCCGAGCTCGGCGGCCGCCTGGTCGCCAATTCCGAGATGCCGCGCTTCCCGTTCACCTTCACCGTGCTGAACTCGCCTATCATCAACGCCTTTGCGCTGCCGGGCGGCTATGTCTACGTCACCCGCGGCCTGGTCGCGCTCGCCAACAACGAAGCCGAGCTGGCCGGCGTCATCGCCCACGAGATCGGCCACGTCGTGGCGCGACACACGGCGCAGCGCTATAGCCAGTCCGTCGCCACGCAGCTGGGGCTCGGTGTGCTGGGCGCCG
Source organism: Alphaproteobacteria bacterium (assembly GCA_009694165.1). Next base: position 5,554 of record SHVP01000071.1, on the reverse strand, counting down.
TGCTCAACAACTCCGATCTCGTCCAAGTCGCGCAAATGGGCGGCGAGCTCTACCTGCTCGGCTATTCACGCGAGCAGGAGTTCGAGGCCGATACGCTGGGGGTGCGCTACATGCGCCAGGCGGGGTACGACCCGCAATCGATGGCGAGCTTCCTGCGCTCGCTCGAGGCCGACAAGAATCTTATGTCGCGCCTCTACGACAGGGAATTGCCCGACGGCGGCCTGTTCGCCACCCATCCGCGCACGGCCGACCGGGTCGATCGTGCGGTCCAGGACGCCGGCGGGCGCGGCGGCGTCGCCAACCGCGATCGGTTCCTCGGCGAGATCGCCGGCATGCTCTACGGTGACGATCCCGACCAGGGGTTCATCCGCGGCACCTCGTTCGTCCACACCAAGCTGCGCTTTTCCTTCCAGGTGCCGCCCGGCTTCCGCCTGGTCAACAGCAGCAAGGTGGTATCGGCGCGCAAGCGCGGCGCCGGCGTCATCCGCTTCGATTCGGCGCCGCGCGAGCGCAGCCATCCCGATCCGCTCATCTATCTCACCCAGGTTTGGGCCCCACGCTTCAACCTGCAGCGGCCCGAGCGCATCGAGGTCAACGGGATGCGGGGCGCCACCGCCGCGGCACGCATCAGCGGGCGCCTCGATGATTACTCGGGTCCGGTCGACGCCCGCCTCGTCGTCGTTCAGGCTCCGGGGAACGTGCTCTACCGTTTCCTGTTTTTGACGACGCCGGCGGCGACCAACGCGCTGCGCGATGATTTCCAGCGCACGACCTACAGCTTCCGTCTCTTGTCCGAGGCGGAGGCCAAAAATTTGCAGCCGCTGACGGTGGAACTGGTGCCCGTACGGCCAGGCGATTCGCAGGAATCGCTCGCCGCGCGGCTGCCTTTCGACGACCTGCGGGTCGAGCGTTTCCGGGTCCTCAACGGCCTACCGCCCGGGGTGGTCCCGCCGCCGGGCGAACGGGTCAAGGTAATCGCCGACTAAGCGCCGCGCCGGGTCAGATCTCGATCCACTCGAGGATCGATCCGCTCGGGCCGAGGCAGGCGGCGACGAGCGAACCGGCGAAGCCGCAGCCGCCGTCGACCGTGATCGTGTGGCGAGTCGTGGCGATGCCGCGGTGCTGGCGGTCGTAGCCGCGCACGACGACGGCGGCGCCGGCATAGGGTTCGCTGATGGCGTCGAAGTAGCCGCTGCCCCACCAGAACGTGTCGCCCTGTTCGCTCAAGGGGCGATGCGGATCGAGGCCGGCATGGACGAACAAGACCTTGCCGTCCTCGGTCAGCGCGGCGCGGTGGAGGCTGTTGAGCAGTTCGTCGTGTCCGGGATGCGCCTGCATATGCTCGCGCAGGCGCGTCGTCCAACGGGTAATCGTAAGCGCGCCCTCGCGCAGCAGTTTGCGCGCTTCGTCGACGCTGCCCCCGTAGGCGGCGAGCGTCGCCGCGGCACCGTGCTCCACCATCCATTCGAAGACGTCGCTCGGCCCAGTCGCGAACTGGAGCTGGAGCAGCTTGCGCCACATTTCTTCCTGGGCGCCGCGCAAATAGACGAAGTCGCCCGCTTCCATCCCCGGGAGGAACATGTTGCGGCGAAAGGCGACGATCTCGTCGATCGTCGCCACGATCGACGAGCCGACCCCGAGATAGTTGCCGAGATAGACGAAGCGATCGCCGAGCGCAAAACGATCGGCGATGGACCGGTGAAGCGCCCGCAGCGGTTCAACCTCGCCATGGATGGCGCCGATCGCCCAAATGCGGCGAGCGTTGGTGATGCGGGCGAAAACGCTGGGGTTGAGCTCCGACATGGGTGCCGCGCAAGCAATAGCGGATTCCGGCCGCCGCACGCTAGAGACAAAAAACCGCCGATCCGCGGGACCGGCGGTTTTCTCCGACGCCGTAACCGCTAGGCGGCGCGCAGGACCTTTTGCACGCGTTCGCTCGCCACGGCCTCGTCGATGCGCTCGACGGCGGCGATCTCGCGCACCAGCCGATCGAGCGCGGCTTCGTAGATCTGCCGCTCGCTGTAGGATTGTTCGGGCTGGCTGGCACTGCGGTGCAGGTCGCGCACCACCTCGGCGATGGAGATCGGGTCGCCCGAGTTGATCTTGGCTTCGTATTCCTGGGCGCGGCGGCTCCACATCGTCCGTTTGACCCGCGCCCGTCCCTTCAGGGTGGTGATCGCCGATTCGAGGATCTGCGGCGAGGCCAGTTTGCGCATGCCGGTATTGGCGGCTTTGCTGACCGGGACGCGCAGGGTCATCTTGTCTTTCTCGAACGTGACGACATAGAGCTCGAGTTTCTGACCGGCGATTTCGCGCTCTTCAATGGAGGTCACCTGGCCCACCCCGTGGGTTGGGTAGACGACGTGATCGTTCACGGCGAAGGCGAGTTTGCGCCGAACCTGGGTGACCTTGGCCGGCTTCGGCGGCGGTACGACCTTCGCAATCTTGGCGCCCCTGGGCGGCGTCGCGACCTTGGCCGCGCCGACGCTCGCCGCCCTCGCCGGGGCGGGGGATTTTTTGGCGGTCTTTTTGGCCGTCGCCTTGGCGGCCGACTTCTTTCTTGCTTGCGTCATTTCCTATCGTCCGTCTGCCCATGCAAACATCGTCCCGTCGGCGACCATCGGTTGATCGCCACGCGAATTGCGCGGGACGTGAAAAAAGGCCAGCGATTCCGCGATGTTACAGACTTAGTTCCAAGCGCCAACGGATTGACCGCGGAACGGCCGAGCCGACGACGGGATCATAGCACAATCCCGGCACAAAAACATTTCACCCGGGTCCTGCACCCGGTGGACGGGGCCTGAGCGGCCGTCAGGTGCCCTGGCCGGGTTTGGCGCTGAAGTATTTCTTATACTTGTCCTTGACCGTGCGGAACTTGGCTTCGTCGGCCGGCACAGCTCCCTTGCGGGTGATGTTGGGCCATTTTTTTGCGTATTCCGTATTCAGGGCGATGAAAGCCTGGGACGCGTCGTCGGTGTCCGGGAGGATCGCCTCGACCGGGCATTCTGGTTCACATACCCCGCAGTCGATGCACTCATCGGGATTGATCACCAGCATGTTCTCGCCCTCGTAGAAGCAATCGACCGGGCAGACCTCGACACAGTCCTGGAGTTTGCATTTGATGCAGGCTTCATTGACGATGTATGTCATCGCTCTCCTCCACTGGGGTGCGGGCGAGCCTAACCGACTTACCGCGCGGCTGCCAATCCCCTTACCGGTGCTGCGTCGGATCGTCGCGACGCCCGCGGTCGGGCGGCTCGCGGCCATGGACTTCTTGATAAAGAGTCGCAGCAAGTCGGGCCGGCCCCCGTCGGTCGCCGAGCGCGGCCACGCGAAGAACTCTGACGGTTCCCGGGAACTTCACCGTCAGCACGTCGCCTGGGCGCACCACCTGACTCGCCTTGGTGATCAAGCGGCCGTTGAGGCGTACGTCGCCCCCCGTGCAAAGCTGGGCTGCGAGCGAGCGGCTGCGGCAGGGCTGGGCGTGCCACAGCCACTTGTCGACGCGTAGCGCGGCGGGGTGGGTGTGGGGAGCGGGCAGGTTCACCGGGTGCGATTCCCGCGGCGCTTTAGCGTCGCCAGCGCGGCAAAGGGTGAGTGCGGATCGACGGGCTCGTCCGCGCGGCCGCCGCCGTCGACCGGGCGGGAGCGGCGCCAGCGGCGCGGCTTGGCATGGAAGCGTGGTTCGCCTTCGCCCGCCAGCACCCGGAAACCGATCTCGCGCAGAATCGCCGCCAGTTCTTCGCGCCGACAGCCGACCAGCGACAGCAGTTCGGGTGAGGACACGAAGGGGCCTTGCTCGTTCTTGGCCCACGCTGCGTCGGCCAGTCGCTCGATCATGTCGAGGCGAATCAGGCGCGCGCCGAAGGCGCGGTAGCCGGCCGCGCCATAGAGCGACCGGTGCTCGGGCACGCTGCTCTCGAACGAAACGCGCGTCAGCGGTTCGAGCGGGGGCAGCGGCTGCGCCTGTTCGATCGCCGCCAGCCGCAGACACCATTCGGCCTTGGCCGGCCGCAGGAGCGTCGGTAGAAAAACGTAGTGGCGGCCGAAGCGCAGGCCGACCGCTCGCAAGGCGCGGCGGGCGGCGACGTTCAAGCCGAGCAACAGATCGGCCACGTCGCTCTGCTTGACCGCCCCGAAGCCCTCGACGACGCGAAAGGCGATGCCGCCGGGGGCGGCGGCAAAACCGGCGTCCCGCAGGTTGACCAGCGGCGCCAAATCGCCACGGATGTGGTCGCTGACCCAGCACTGGAGACGCTGGCGGACCAGCGACAGCGAGCGCCCATGCAACAGCCCCTCGTGCAGGACCTGAATCTCGGGATCGAGGGCGGTGGCACCGCGGACCAGTTGCGCGATTGCTTCGTCGCGCCAGCGCAGCCGCGCATGGTCGTCGATCCGGATGGCTTCGTCGGAGGCGGCCGCCAGGGCGAGCGCGCGGCCGCTGATCGCCTGTCCCAAGACGCGCTCGGCGGCGCCGCGCAACATTCGGTTGGCATGGGCGTCCGACCCGCGTTCGGAGCGGAACCGGAACCCCTTCAGCCGTCCGACGCTGTGGCCTTCGACGATGATTTTGCCGTCGTCCTCGACCGCCGCCGACAAGCTGCCGCTGTCCTTGAGGCGGCGCGCGAGCAACGAGGTCCGTCGGTCGACGAAGCGCTGCGTCAGCGATTGGTGCAGCGCGTCGGACAGCCGATCTTCGATCCCCCGCGTCCGCTCCTGCCAATGGAGCGGGTCATCGACCCAACTCGCCTGGTGGGAGACGTAGGTCCAGGTGCGGATATCGGCCAGGCGACGTGCCAGGGTGTCGATGTCGCCTGTCGTCCGATCGAGGTGGTCGACCTGGCGCGCTATCCAATCGGTGGGCAGGCGCCGAGCCGGCGAGATGAGATGGCGGTAGGTGCGGGCGAGCAGGCGGACATGGGCGTCGATCAGGGTCTTGCGGAAATCCGGCACGCGGCAGACGTCCCACAGCAACTCGAGTCGCGCCCGCGATCGCGCGGCGTCGGCAATGTCGGCGTCGGCGACCAACGCCTTGAGGACGAAAACATCCTCGGCCTCGCGAGCGCGCGCGAACAAGTCGGAGGGCGGCGCCCGCTCGAGGCTGCGGATCAGGGCGGTCGCCGAGTCAAAGTCGAGCGACGAGTTGCGATAGTGCAGGCGTTCGAGCGGCGCGAACTGATGTTGCTCGACCTGCGCCACCAGGTCGGCGGCCAACTCGCCGGCATCGCCGGTCGTACCGAAGCTGCCGTCGCTCATGTGTCGGCCGGCCCGGCCGGCGACTTGACCGATTTCGGCTGCGCTCAACGGGCGAAAGAACGAGCCGTCGAACTTGCGCAGGCTCGCCAAGGCGACATGGGCGATATTGAGGTTCAGTCCCATGCCGATGGCATCGGTGCCCACCAGGTAGTCGACCTCGCCCGCCTCGAACATCGCCACCTGGGCATTGCGTGTTCGCGGCGACAGGGCGCCCATCACGACAGCGGCGCCGCCCCGTTGGCGACGCAGCAGCTCGGCGATCGCGTAGACCTCCTCGGCGGTGTAGGCGATGACGGCC
>SHVP01000070.1 GCA_009694165.1 Alphaproteobacteria bacterium | reverse complement strand
CCCGACGCGGTCGTCCTGGCGACTGGCTCGACCATGACCTGGCCGACCATGCTGCCGCAGGCCTGGCGGGACGAGGGGTTCATCTTCGATCTGCGGACAATCACCGCCGACGTCCTTGCCCACCCGGCAAGGCAACCGGGAACGGCCGTCATTTTCGATATGGACGGCCTCGACGGCACATACTCGGCGGCGGAGTTTCTTAAGGACAAATTCGACCGTGTGGTCCTGCTAACGCCGCGCGAGTCGATCGGCCGAGACGAGCCGCTGGTTCGTCAACAGAGTATTTATCGCCGCGTCTATGCCAAGGACATCGACGTCGTGCTGCTCGCCGAACCTTCGCCCAACTCGCGTTTCGAGGAAGGCGTGCTGGTCTACCGCAACATCATGACCGGGCGGGAGAGCGAGATCGGCGACGTCGCTTTGTTCACCTATTCGACGCCGCGCGTGCCCGACCTCGAGCTGCAGGCGCCGCTCGAAGCCGCCGGAGTCAAGGTCTACCTCGTCGGCGATGCCTATATGCCGCGCAATGCCATGGCGGCGACCCAGGAGGGCCATCAGGTCGGCAACGCGATCTAGCCGCGGTGTCCGCTGCGACCGTCTGCCGCAAGGCAATTTGACCTGGATCAAGCTGCCAGCCGCCAGTTCGCCCAAAGCAATCCCGTTCCCTGGACGGAGGTTCCCCATGAGCGACGGAAACCTAGCTTACTTGGCGTTGGTGATCGGCTCGTTTGTCTTCTTCGCTGTCCTGCTTTTCACCCTGGAGCGGACAGAACGGAAGAAGCACTTACGGCGGGGCATCATGGTGCTCGATGGCTCTGTGGACGTGATTTCCCCGGCAAACGACAGTCGTCAGCCACAGAAGGCGGCCTCGTCCCGTCGCTCTCCGAGCGTGCCGGCGGCGTCCGCTTCAGTGGACGGCGATCGAAAAGGTCAATGTCTCGCTGTAGTCGGTACCCGCCGGCAGGTTCGCCGTAGCCCCGTCATATTCGATCGCGGCATCGTAGTTGTCGCCGCCGAGGGCCAAGCGCGCCGCAGTCTGCACGAAGGTCGCGTTTCCCGCCGTGAAACTCAATGACGTCGACCCGCGATAGAGGGCGAAGGCCAAGCGCTGCGCGAGCGTCGAACTGTAGAAACAGGGCGCAGTGCAGTTGGCGGACGCGACATTCGCTGAGCTGACCGAGACCGTATAACCGGAAGCCCGGTTGGCCGTTGCCACGACGGTGGCGATCTTCAGCGGTACCTGGGTTACGGAAAGATTGAGGTTGGTGGCCGCGGCGGTTGGCGTGACGGCGATCGCCAGTAGTTGGGCGACGCTCGCGGTCAGCGACAGGGTGGCCGTTTCGGCGGCCTTGACCCCAATCCCCGCCAGCAGCGATGCCGCCATCAGGACGGTCAATAGCCATCGAAACATGCGGACCGATCGAGCAACCATGCCGTAGACTTTCCTGCGCCTTTGCCAGGACACCCCTCAACTCTAAGCCGTGGGCGATCGCGTGTTTTCCTGCTTTTGCGACAAGCAGGCCAATCAATAGGGGCTGATTCATGAACGTGGCGACGACCGGCGTCACAGCGGCGCGACCGAGCTTGGCGGAATTGCTGGAACGGGCCAAGGCCATGGTGCCCAGGTTGCGCGCCGAGGCCTTGGCGACCGAACGGCGCCGCACCCTTTCGGCCGAAATCATGCAGGAACTTTTCGCGAACGGATTTCTGCGCATCTTTCAGCCGGTCCGCTTCGGCGGCTACGAGATGGACTGGGGCACCCAGTACGAAATCGGCCGCGTGCTCGCCCGCGGCTGCCCATCGACGGCCTGGATCGTGGGCATCGTCGGCACCCATTCGGCCTATGTCGCCCGCTTTCCCGCCGAGGCGCAGGAGGAAGTGTGGGCCAAATCGTCGGACATCCTGATTTCGACCGGGTCGGTGCAGAAGACCGGAACAGTAACCAAGGTGCCCGGTGGATATCGCCTCAACGGCACTTGGGGCTTTGCCAGTGGCGTCGACCATTCCGCCTGGGGGATGGTTGCCGGCCGCATCGAGGGCGAGGCCGAGGGACGCCAGTTCCTGTTTCCGCGCGTGGACTTTGTTGTCGACGACACCTGGCATGTGGCCGGCATGAAGGGGACCGGGACCAAGGACATCGACGTCAAGAACGCCTTCGTCCCCGACCATCGCGCCGTCCTGCAGTCGGTATTCAACGGCGTCAATCCGCCGGGCGCGGCGATCCACCAACACTATCTTTACCGCGGAGAATTTCGCCCGTTCACAGGCTCTGGTCTGCTCGGTCCGATTATGGGCGCCAGCGAGGGCGCCTATGACGAGTACGTGGTGCGAACGCGGGTCAAGCACGGCGCTATTTTCCGCGACAAGGTCGCCGAAAATCCGACGGTGCAGATGCGGGTGGCCGAGGCGGCGGCCGAGCTGGACGCGGCGCGCTTGTTAGCCGACCGGCAGAACGCGCAATTGCATCACAAGGGCAAGGCGGGCGAGTCATTCTCCGACGGCGAGCGGGTGATGCTGCAGCGCGATCGCGCCTATATCACTAAACTGTGCCTGCAGTCGTGCGAGCGATTGGTGCGCATGATGGGGGCGCTGGGTGTGTTCGACGACAACCCGGTGCAGCGCGCCTATCGCGACCTGCACGTCATGTCGACGCAGATCGGCGTCAACTGGGACGTCAACATCACGCCGTTCGGAAAATGGACGCTCGGGTTAGCGGTGACGCCGCCCGGTCCGACGCAAAACCTGAGGCCGAAGGAATAGGCGGTGCTGGGGGATCTCGCGTATAATTGGCCGCGGATACTGGTCCGAAGGACACCGTAGTCATGGATGCCCCCCTTCGCTGGCGCCGGCGCGAGGAGCTCGAACTTACGCGCGAGAATTTTCAGGCGCTGTTTGAGAACGAGATTCCGGCGATCCGCCTCAAGGCGTTCGCGACCGCACCCGAATGCCGCTCGTTCCTCGCCGCGCTGGAAGGGGCCAACATGCAGCGCTACCGCCTGGCGCCGGTCGAGTACATCGGCACTGCCCAAGTCGAGTATCGCTGGGGCAAGAGCAAGGCCGACTATTTCAAAGCGGCCGAAAAAGCCTGGGTCGACTGGCACTACGTGATCGATCGCGCCTGGGATCCGCAAGCCCGCCTCATGCAAAGGCTGCGCGACCTTACCGGCAAGCCGGTGACGATTGCCGAGGAGCCGGGCGAGGGACGTTGCTTCTCGGGCATCATCCGCCGGGCCAACAAGGGGGTCGGTCGCCACGTCGACTTCGCACCGATGAACACGCCGGGCTGGCACATTGCCAAGGTGACGGCGCAACTGGGGTGGAACCTCTTCTTCGAGGCCCCGGAGGTAGGCGGCGAAACGACGACATGGAACCGCCCGTGGAATGTTCGAGCCGAAGCGGGGAAGGAACCGCCGATGAGCTACGGCCTCGGCAACGACGTCATCGAGGGTGCCGAGCACTGGACATACAAGGCGATGGCCGGCGACGTCGTCCTGTTCAACTCGCGCAATCCGCACGAGGTGGCCCCCGGCCGCGACGGTCGCAACCGCTTGCAGATCGGCTCGTTTATCGGCCGCATGCCGGACCGGTCGATGATGTTCTGGTCCTAGCGGCGGTCCGTTCAACCGCCGCCGATCGGCGAGTTTGCCGTCACAGTTGACCCACGCGCGTGTCGCGCGCCATAGGAGGACGATGGATGCTGTGTAACCTGCCGCGGGCCCGCGAGATCATGGCGAAGCACCGGCTCGACGGCCTGCTCGCCACCCACCGCGTCAACATCTATTACCTGACCGACTATTGGGGTGCGCTGATGCGCATCGACCGCGGCTTCACCAACTTTGCGGTGCTGCCGCGCGCCGAGAATGCGCCAGCGGGCCTGGTCGTGGTCCTCACGGAGATGCACGCGCTGACCGAGCGTCCCACCTGGGTCCCGAACGTCGTCGCCGTCGGCCGCGATCCCGAGGCCGGGCACGAGGAGACCCTGCCCGAACTTTACCCGACCCGCCCGGGCAGCACGCTGACCGCGCAGGAACAGGCATGGAACCGATTGATTGCGGCCCAACGCGGCAAGCTGCAGGGCACGCCAATCGAGGCGCTCAAGCGGATTGTCGGCGACGCTGGATTGGCCAAGGGGCGCATCGGTACCGACGACCTCCGGGTGGTGAAATGGCTCAACGACCTTGGCCTGCCCGGACTCGAGGCGGTCGATGCCACCAATATCTTTCGCGAGATCCGCCTCATCAAGACCGCTGCCGAGCTCGATCTGTTGCGCCGGGCGGCGGTCGTCAACGGCGAGGCCGCCATGGCCGCGACCGAGGCGGCGCATGACGGCGCCACCCTCGACGAACTGGAGCGCCTGTTCAATCGTCATTGGGCGGAGAAGGGCGGCCACGGCATCTATCTGCTCATCGGCTCAGCTGGTGGAATGCGCCACGGCGCGATCAAGCGCGGCGATCCGTTCATGATCGATGCGCTTGGCGTCTTTTCCCACTACCATGGCGATTTCGGCCGCACCGCCATCGTCGGCGAACCCGGTGGCGACTTCGCCAAGAGCTATCGCGCCATCCGCAAGGGCTGGGAAGCGGCGCGCTTGGCCGCGAAGCCGGGCGTCGATATCCGCGACCTCACGGCGCTGGCCGTCGGCGTGGTGCATCGCGAAGGCTTTCCGCAGTACCACCGCGCCGTGGTCCATAGCATCGGGCTCGAGCACACCGACAATCCTGCGCTTTACGGACCGGTGAGGCCGCAAGGCAGTTTTGTGTTGGCCGAGAACATGGCGGTCAGCTTCGACATGCCGCATCACGAGTTGGGCTGGGCCCACATGCATCTCGAGGACACCTTGCACATTACCAAGGACGGAGCGGTTCCGCTGACCGAGCTCAGCATGGACCTGATGGTTCTGCCGTGACTCCGGCGCCGGGCGCGTCGGCGGCGCGGTCGCTGCGCAGTAGCACCCCCGGTGCTTGGGCGGCGATGCGGTTGCGGTTATGCTGCGCGCCCCGCACCGGTTTCCTCATCCCCCATCGTGCCCATCGCCCCAGCCACTGTTGACGCGCGGGCACCGCTTCGCCGCAGCGATCTGCGTTCCATCTTTGTCGCCATCATCTGCACCGGGGCGGGGCAGACTTTTTACTTCGCCATCATCTCCCCGCTTGGGCGCGAGTTGCGCCTCAGCGAGTTGCAGATCGGTCTCATCATCACGCTCGCCTCGCTGGTCTATATGGTGTCGAGCCCGATCTGGGGGCGGGTGAGCGACCATTGGGGCCGGCGCCGGGTCATTCTGTTTGGCTTGCTGAGCTACGCCGTGATGGCCTCGCTTTTCGGCTTCGGCGCGTTGGCCGGGCTGTCTGGGCTGATCGTCGGCACCGCGGCGTTCATCATGCTGGCCGCAATCCGCATCGGCTTCGCCCTGACCGCGGGCGCGACATATCCGGCCGCCCAGGCCTACATCGCCGACACGACGCTGGTCGAACATCGGACCCGGGCGGTCGGCCTGTTGGGCGCCGCCTTCGGCATCGGTACCATTGCCGGTCCAGGCGCCGCGGCCTTACTGGCGGGGCTCGGCCTCGTCACGCCGATTTTTGCGGTCTCGAGTTGTGTCCTCGCAGCGGCGGTGGGCTGCTTCCTCTTCGTGCGGTCGCTGCCGCCCCGCGCCGAACCGGGCGTGCGCCATCGCTTTCTGCGATTGCCCGACGGGGTGTGGCCGCTCCTCGCCGTCGGCACCTGCGTGTTCTCCACCACCGCGGCGATCCCGCAGGTGACCGGCTTCCGCGTCCAGGACACCCAACTGCTCGACGCGGCGGCGACGGCGCAGATGGCGGGGTTCGCGCTGGCGATCTCGGCGGTCGGCTCGGTCCTTGTCCAGGCCGGTCTGATCCAGATCTTGCGATGGTCGCCGCGTCGCTTGCTGCTGCTCGGCAGCACGCTTGGCGTCGCCGGCGGTGTGGTCCTGACGGTGACCGATTCCTATGCCGCGCTATTGGTCGGCGTCGCTCTAATGGGACTGGCCTTCGGCCTGATTAATCCTGGCTATACCGCCGGGCTCACGTTAAGCGCCTCGGCGACCGAGCAGGGCACGGTCGCCGGGCTGAACGGAATGGTGCAGGGACTGGGCTACGTCATCGGGCCGATGATCGGCGGCGGCCTTTACGGCGTGGCACCGACCCTGCCTTACGCGATCTGCGGCGCCCTGATGGCGACGAGCCTGCTGCTGACCGCGCTCTTCGTTCGCCTCCGACCGATTACGGCACCCCGATCGTGAACGTAAAGACCTCTTCGTAGTTGCTGCCTTCGGCCAAGCTGACCCCGGTGCCGTCGTAGGTGATCTGGATCGCATAGTTATCGCCCGAACCGGCCGAGCGCGTGCCCTTGTTGATGAAGGCACCGGTCCCGGCACTGAACGTGAGCACATTGCCGTCGCGATAGAGCGAGAACGGCAGGCCCTCGAGGGTGGACGTGCTGTAGAAGCACGGGCTAGCGCATACCGCAGCGCCGACGTTGCCCGACGACACGGACACCTTGTACGGCCGGTTCGCCTTGGCGTTCATGTCGCCCACCTTGAGGACCGCCGACTAGTTGATGCTGAGGTCGATGCCCGACGCCGACCCGGTCAGGACGACGCTGATATCGAACTTCTGGCCCATGACGCGGGCCAGCGTGATTGTCGCCGTTGTCGCGGCCCACGCTAAGGCGGCCAGAACCAGGAGCACCAGGAGTGTCAGCAGTGCGACGTCGGGAACGCGATTGTAAGCGCGCCGCGCCGGTCGCGGCCGGTGCAGAATTCCGTAGGGAACGGTCAGGGTCGTCATCGGCGCCTCCATGGTCGCGATTAGTTTGTTAGACCAAACATGGGGGCAGCTCGCCGTTTCCCATTTGACGCAGGTCAAGGGCGGCGCGGATTCCGCGGAACACGGCGAAGTTCTGCCGGACTTTACAATCCACGAGCGACCTGGGCGGCATCGAACGTGGCACCCCAGATGCCGCGCGGCGCGACGCAATCGCCGACCGCGAGGGCATCTTCGGGGATGGCGCGGGGCAGCGTCCCCGTCGATAGGACGATCGCGTCGAACGGGCCTAGGGTGCCCCCACCGACCAGCGTAACCGTGCCGCCGGCGATGCGTTCCACCAGCTTTCCCGCATGCACCGTGATGCCGGAGGCGCCGAGGCGAGCCTGCACGTCGCCTTCTTCGAAGGTGAAGGCGAGATCGGGCGCGCCCAGCATCGCCTCGCTGGTGACGACGGTGAGCGCGGTCACGTCGCGGCGGGCGCGCAGCGTTTCGGCGAGCGAGATCGCCGGCCAGCCGCCTTCCTCGTCGACGATGAGGACGCTGCCCTTGACGCCGGCTCGGCCGGTCAGAACGTCCCGCCCATGGGGCAGACCGGCGCTGCCCGGAATGCCCTCGACCAGATGCGGGCGCAGGCGCCAGACGGCGGTTGGCGCGGGGGTGCCGCCCACGGCCCACACGACCTCGTCGGCGTCGAGCGCGGTGGCGGCGGTAACCGCGGTATTGACGTGGACCCGCACCTGCAGGCGTTCCAATTCGCGCTGCCACCAATCGAGGGCGGGCAGCATCTCGTGGCGGTTCGGCGCCTCGGCGGCGAGGCGCATCTGGCCGCCGAGACGGCCGCTCGCCTCGTACAGCGTGACGCGGTGCCCGCGCAGCGCGGCCACGCGAGCGGTTTCGAGCCCGGCCGGTCCGCCGCCGATCACCGCCACCTTCTTCGGGCGCGCCGCCGGCGCCGGTGGCGTCAGCTCTAGTTCCCGTCCGGCCGTCGGATTGATGTTGCAGCTGCCTGGAAAGCCTCGGGTAACGAAGCCGATGCAGGCTTGGTTGCATGTCATGCAGGGCCGAATCTCGTCCTCGCGGTCCTCAACCAGCTTCCTGATCCAGTCCGGCTCGGCGATCCACGTGCGCGCCATGGCGACGATGTCGGCCTGGCCCTTGGCGATGATCGCTTCGGCTTCGGCGGCGGTCCGAATGCGACCGGCGACAATCACTGGCACCTTCAGTTCGCGGCGAAAAACGGCCGACTGCTCGGCGATCTGTGGCCGTGGCTTTGTCATCGGCGGAATGGTTTCGGCCATCGACCAATGCGAGCCGGTGATCAGGCTGACGTAGTCGACTAGGCCGCGCCGGGCGAGATAAGTCATGGCTGCCAACGACTCCTCGGCGCCGTAGTCGTGCGGGTCGGTCGCGATCAAGTGGGCGATCGAAGTGCGCACGCCAACGGCAATCTTGTCGCCGGCGGCGGTGCGCACGGCCTCCAGCACCTCGCACACGGCGCGCGCCCGGTTTTCGAGCGAGCCGCCATATTCGTCGGTACGGCGATTGAGCGTCGGCGAGAGAAACGAGCCGAGCAAGTAGTCGGTCGCCGTCTGCACCTCGAGGACGTCGATGCCGGCCTCGCGGCAGCGTCGCGCGGCACTGCCAAACGCGGCGGCGATTTCCTTGATCTCGCGGCGGCTCAAGGGCTTGGGCACCTCGCGTACGCGAAAGCTCGGAATGGGCGAGGGGGCGACGGCGTAATGGCCGGCGCGATGCGGAACGTTGTGTCCGCCATGCCAGAGGATCATCGACAGTAACGAGCCGGCGTCGTGGACTTCGCTTGCCGCGCGCGCCATCGAGGCGATCGCCTCGTCGCGGAAAAGCTCGACCTGGCTGGTGCGGTTCTGCGTGCTCACGTGGACGGGCGAGGACTCGACGCCAACCAGGGCGGCGCCGCCCTTGGCGCGGACCACCAAATAGGCGCGGTAGCGATCCGAGATGCCGGGCTGGCCATCGCCGTGATGCATGGAGTGGCCGCTGATGACGGCCCGGTTGGCCAGTGTCACCGGCCCCAGGCGGATCGGCGACAACAGCTGCGGGTAGCGCGCGCTCGGCTTGGGCATGGGTTGTCCTCCCCCCCGCCAGCCTAGCGGTTACGGCCCCGGGTGCCAATTGGCATGGTGCCGCGGCAGGCGGCTAAGGCCGGGAACCTGTCGAACAGCGCCGTAAGGCGCTACCAGGGTCGTTGCCGGGGCCGCCGTGATCGAATATTTGTTCGCGCTCATCCTGCTGCTGACGACCGCCTTGCTGTCGGTCGACGATCATGCCTGGGCCGCGGCCGTCGGCGCCGTCACCTTCGTCTTTTCCTTCGCCGCGATCTTCGGCCTCATCGGCTTGGTCGCCGGCTCGCTCGGCTACCTCGCCGGACTCGTGCTCGGCTGAGCGGTCGTTCCGTGCCCCGGTCTGGCGCCCGCCGCTACCCGCACCTGTTTTCCCCGCTTGCGCTTGGCCGGGTCACGCTCAAGAATCGCGCGACTATGGTGGCGCACGGCATGCGCCTCGGCGATCACACGGGCACCATCAGCCCGCGCCATCATGCCTATCTGGTGGCGCGCGCCCGCGGCGGCGCGGCGGTGGTAAGCGCCTCGTCGCTGCCGGTGCATCTGACCAGTCAACGGTTTACCGGGTTGCAGATCCGAGTGAGCGGCGAGGCACTGGTTCCCTCGCTCGCCAAGACCGCTACGGCGGTGCGGCGCGCCGGCGCTAAGCTGGCAATCACGCTCTGGCACGCGGGCTACAACGTGTCGCCGCTGGCGGACGGCGTCACGGTGGCGCCCTCGGCGGTGCCGAACTCGCGCGGCGAGGTGCCGAAGGCGCTGTCGCTGGTGGAAATCAAGGAGCTCATCGCCGCTTACGTCGACGCGGCGAAGGCCTGCCGGACGGCCGGCGTCGACATCCTCGAGGTGCAGACGGCGAGCGATTACCTGCTCGCCTCGTTCCTGTCGCCGCCGATCAATCGATGCACCGACGGTTGCGGCGGCTCGCCCGACAACCGCCTGCGCATCGTGCGCGAGATTCTCGCCGCGGTGCGCGCCGCCGCCGGTCCGGACCTTGCCGTCGGCGTCCGCACCGCGGTCGCCCACCACACCCAGGGCGCCACTCCCGATTACGATATCGACGAATCGCTCTATGCCATGCGCTCGCTCGCCCGCGCATGGACCTGGGCCCGGCGGGCGCCCGCTTCCGCCAGGAGTGCGGCGTGCCGGTGTTGGTCGCCGGCCGCATTCGCACCGCGGAGGAGGCGGAAACCCTAGTCGCCTCGGGCATGGCCGACGGCATCGCCATGGCGCGCACCTGGGTGGCCGAGCCGGAATGGATCAACAAGATCGATGCCGGCCAGGACGGTCGCATCCGGCCCTGCATGTCGTGCAATCAGGCCTGCACCGGCTTTCTCAATCGCGGCTATCGCTCGGGTTGCGTCATCCACTCGGGGGCGGGGCGCGAGATCGAGTTCCCGCGCTGCCGCAAGGTCGTCGGTCAACCGCCGCTGGTGGTCGTCGGTGGCGGACCGGCTGGGCTCGAAGCGGCGCGCCTGGCAGCGCTCCGCGGCTTCCGCGTCACGCTGTAAGAGGCGCGCGCCGAACTCGGCGGCCAGATGCGCTGGGCTGCCGCAGCGCCGCATCGTGACGAGATGATGCTGCCGCTCACCTGGTGGGAAGAGGAACTGCGACGACTCGACGTCGAGGTAAAGGTGTCCTCGCCGGTCTTCGAGTCGGCGACGCTCGGCGATGCCACCGCAATCTGGGCGACCGGCGCCGAGCCGAGCTAGACCGCGGTCTGGCGCCTGCGGCCGCATCTGTTCGACGGCATCCCCGGCGCCCATCACCTGCCGCATGGCCGCGCCGTGCTGGCCGGCAATGCAGTGGTCGGGGGCCGCGTACTGGTGATCGACGAAGAGGGCGGCTGGCCGGCGGTGTCGCTGGTCGAAACGCTGGTGGCGAGCGACTTGGTTGCCTCGCTCACGGTCGTCACCAGCGAGCGCCAGTTGGGCGAAGGCGAGTTGCAATGGACACGCGAGGTGGGCGAGGTGGCCGATCGCCTGCGCGCGGCGGCCGTCGCGGTAATCAGTGGCGCAACCATCGCCCGCGTCGACGGCATGAGCGTCGAGTTCAGCGATGGTCGCCGGCTGGGGCCCTTCGATTCGATCGTGCTGTCGACGGGAACCACGGCGCGGCCGGTACCGGCTGGCGTGCACTCCATCGGCGAGTGCGTCGCCCCGCGCGGCCTGTGGGCCGCCACCACCGACGCGCTGGAATTGGCTTATCGGCTGTAGACACGACGGCCCGCCGGAGACCCGGTCGTTCCTGGGCGCGGGGGACCGCGCGCTGCCGCCGCCGATGCGCTAAGATCGCCGCCGGACAGGGTAGGGCGCTCATGCACGACATCGTCATTCGCGGCGGCACCATCGTCGATGGCACCGGGCAGGCCGGCTATCAGGGCGACGTGGCGATCGTCGGCGATCGTCTCGCCCAGGTCGGCGGCAAGGCCGGCCCCGGCAGACGCGAGGTCGATGCTGACGGTCAACTGGTGCTGCCCGGCTGGATCGACGTCCACACCCACTATGACGGCCAGGCGACCTGGGACCCGATTCTGGCGCCCTCGTCGTGGCATGGCGCCACCACCGTCATGTTCGGCAATTGTGGCGTCGGCTTCGCGCCCTGTCGCCCGGCGGATCGCGCCAAGCTCATCGACCTGATGGAAGGCGTCGAAGATATTCCCGGCATCGTCCTCGCCGAGGGTCTCAAATGGGACTGGGAGAGTTTTCCCGAGTACCTCGATGCGCTCGAACGGGTGCCGCGGACGATCGATATCGCCGCCCAGGTGCCCCATCACCCGATTCGTTTTTTCGTCATGGGCGAGCGGGCACTGCGGCACGAGCCAGCGACCGCCGACGAAATCGGCGCCATGCGCCGCCTGACCGAGGAAGGGCTGCGGGCGGGCGCGTTCGGCTTCACCACTTCGCGCACCGACCTGCACCGCACCTATAGCGGCTCCAACGTTCCCGCGTACTTCGCGCAGGAGACGGAATTCCTCGGCATCGGCCAGGCGCTAGCCGCCGCCGGGCGCGGTGCCTTCGGGATGTTGGCCGATTTCGTCGACGAGGCGGCCGAGTTCGCTTGGATCAAGCGTCAAGCGCGCGACAGTGGCCGGCCGGTATGGTTCCTGTTGACCGACCGCCTCAGCGATCCGCAGCGCTGGCGCCGCCTGATGGCGGGCGTTCGCCAGGCGCGCGGCGAAGGCCTGCCGGTCGCCGCGCAGGTCGCCTGCCGCCCGGTTGGGCTCATTCTCGGACTGCTCACCTCGCTGACGCCGTTCAGCGCCAAACCTAGCTTCGCCGCGCTGGCCAAACTTGATCCGGCGACGCGGCTAGCGCGTCTGCGCGACCCGGCAGTGCGCGAGCGAATTCTCCACGAGGAGTCGACGCAGCAGCTGCTCGACATCATGTCGCCTCCGCACCGATTTGCGACCAAACGGTGGGATCGGCTTTACATTCTCGGCGACCCGCCCGACTACGAGCCCGGGCCTGAACGCAGCGTCGAGCAGCTGGCGGCCGGCACCAATCGTTCGCCCGCGGCCTATGCCTATGACTACCTGACCGCGGGCGACGGTACGCGCACGCTGTTCTTCCCGGTCACCAATTACGTGACCGGCGACCACGAGCCGATCCGCGCCATGCTGACCGAGCCGGGGACCGTGGTGGGGTTGAGCGATGGTGGCGCCCATTGCGGTGTCATCTGCGATGCCAGTATGCCCACGTTCCTGTTGACCCATTGGGCGCGCGATCGCAATCGCGGGGAAAAGCTGCCGCTCGAATGGCTGGTACGGCGCCAGACCTTTGACAACGCGACGTTCTTCGGATTCGGCGATCGCGGCCGTCTCGCACCCGGCCTGCGCGCCGACATCAACGTCGTCGACTACGCCAATCTCCGACTGCACGCGCCGGAGCTCGCCTACGACCTGCCGGCGGGCGGACGGCGATTTGTGCAACGCGTCGACGGC
>SHVP01000069.1 GCA_009694165.1 Alphaproteobacteria bacterium | reverse complement strand
GGGATCCATCTGATAGGTGCGCTTATCGCCTTGGAGCGCTCTCGCCGATCCCAGCGCCTCGCGGAACGGGCCATAGAAGGCGGAGGCATACTTGGCCGCGTAGGCCATGATCGCCACGTCCTGGTAACCGCCGCGGTCGAGCGCGTCGCGGATCGCGCCAATGCGCCCATCCATCATGTCCGAGGGCGCGATGATGTCGCAACCGGCCTCGGCTTGGATCACAGCCTGGCGCGCCAGCACCTCGACCGTCTCGTCGTTGACGATGCGGCCCTCGCGCAACAGGCCGTCGTGCCCGTGCGAGGTGAAAGGATCGAGAGCGACGTCGCATAGGACGCCGACCGAGGGATGCGCTTGTTTGATGGCACGGACGGCGCGGCAGATCAGGTTATCGGGCTTCAATGCTTCGTCGGCATCGTTCGATTTGAGGGCGGGATCGATCACCGGAAAGACTGCCACGGCGGGGATGCCGAGCGCTGCCGCCTCGCCAACGGCGTCGAGCAGGAGGTCGATCGACTGCCGCGCCACGCCCGGCATCGCCGCTATCGGCGTCGCGAGGCGGGTTCCCTCATGCACGAAGACCGGCCAGATCAGGTCGTCGACCGAGAGCCTGGCCTCGGCCACCAGTCGCCGTAGCCAGTCAGTGCGGCGGTTGCGCCGTAGACGGGTGCGGGGATAGCGGCCGTGCGGTTCGACAGGGGCCATGATGTCGTCCTTTGTCCGACGGTTGGCGCCACTATAGGAAAACCGTGCTGCCCCGGGGAATGGGCGCCTTAGTGCGCCGCCGTCGGGTGCCTAACCTTGCTCATCGCGTCTCCTGGCGAGGCGATCCGCGCGGCGAGCACTGCGCGACATCGCGCGCTGCCCAGGCAGGAGAAAGATCGAGACGGCCTTCAACGCGAGGGCGAGCGACAGTCCAAGCGTGGGCCAATGCTACCACCAGCGGCTGGCGTTCGTCACCATGTTGATGACAAACAGAAAGGCGATGATCAGGGTCGCGAGCACTGCAAGGCGCATCAGGCGATGGCATGGTCGGGCGCGGCACCGGCCGCCGGCTCAGACTTCGCCGTCTGGCTGGGCGGCGAGGGCGGGACACCCTCGGGCTTCGCGCCCGATCACCCGGCTCAGGCAATGGCGCCGCTGCCGCAGCGCCGAGGCCCAGGGAGACCCGGTAAACGGCGACCTCGGCGGCGATGTGCTTGACGCTCCGGTTCCCGAGATAGTCGAAGCCGATGGTGAGTTTGTTGCGAACCTGCTCGAAGACCGGACCGGAAATGCAAATGCCTCCGGGTGCGGCCAGGTCCTGCAGGCGCGCGGCGATGTTGACGCCGTCGCCAAACAGGTCGCCATCCTTGACGATGACGTCGCCGAGGTTGATGCCGATGCGGAATTCCATGCGCCGATTGGCGGGCAGCGCCTCATTCTTGGCCTTCAGCTCCTGCTGCACCTCCACCGCACAGCGCACCGCCTCCACGACGCTCGCGAACTCGGCCAAGACGGAGTCGCCGGCGGCGCCGACGATTCGTCCGTGGTGGCGCTCGATGAAAGCGCCCATGGTTTGACGATAGTCCGTGAGCGTGCCGAGCGTCGCCTCCTCGTCTTCGTTCATCAGACGGCTGTACCCCGTCACGTCGGCGGCGAAGATCATGGTCAATTTCCGCTCGAGGCCGGACCCAGACATGGTGGCTGCTCTCACTGACGGACGGAACGAACGATCATAGTCGGGAGTCGTCTCAACTGACGCGAAAAAACGCTTTGCCGCCTCAACCTGCGGAGATAAGGTCGCTCGCAGAGAGACCGAACAGACAATCAGAAACCATGACCGACGAGACCGGCTCGGCCGCTCTGAAGCGGGTATATCTGCAGTCGCTCCAGTTGATCGAGCGGTTGAGCCGTCGCTTCCTTGACGTTGTCAAAGTCGAACTTGATCGGCTGCGCATCCAGGACATCAACAACGTTCAGGCCCTGATCCTCTACAACATTGGCGGCGACACCATGACCGTCGGCGAGTTGACGAGCCGTGGCTACTATTTTGGCTCGAACGTGTACTATAACGTGAAGAAGATGTCCGAGAACGGCTACCTCGTGCAGGAACGCTCGCCCCACGATCGTCGTTCGGTGCAATTGCGCCTCACTGAAAAGGGCCTCGAGCTCTACCGGCGGATCGACATGCTGTACGAAACGCAGTGTGCAAACCTGGCACGCGGCCCAATCTTGGCGGCCGGCTTGACTGACCTGAACGGGACGCTGCAGGCGCTGGAGCGCTTTTGGAGCGACGAAATTCGTTACGGCGGGTCGCGCTAGGGACTTCTCGTGGCTTCGAGGTCGCCGACCTCGGCCGCAATCACCGGCACCATCAGGTCACGAATCTGGTCGTGCAAAGGCGAGACCTGATAGGCGTCGTGCGCCTGGCGCGATTCAAATCCGCTCAAATGAATGTGGGTCCACTCGCGGGCGAACGGGCTGACATTGGGTCGCATCTCGAACAGATTGGCGCCGGACACTCATTGCGCAGGCGATTGGTCAGGCGATTAACCTCGGCCAAAAATCCGGTCGGCGCTTGGTCTTTGAGCCGCATCAGAATCACATGGTAGTAGAGGGGCAGGGCATCCCTGAGCATCGGTGAATCGACGTCGCCCACGGCGTTGATCGGACGTGGCAGAACGTAGGCGGCGATCTCGTCGTGAAGCGGCGCCACTTGATACGCCTCGTGTGCCGCCTTGTCTTCAAACGCGGTCAGGCGCAGGTGCGTAAAGGTCTTGGCGAAGGGCGACAGGTTCCGGCCGTACAAGGCGGTCGCTACGCCCGACACTGTCTGGCGGAAGCGGCGGAAGTAGCCATCCATCCGGGCATGCAGATCGGCTGGGATCGGTTCGCTGAAACGATAGAACAGGACGTGCTAGTAGTGCGTCGTCGCCCGACTCACGCGCGATTCCCTACTTGAACGCCTGCAACCCGGTCTGCGCCCGGCCGAGAATGAGGGCGTGAATGTCGTGCGTTCCTTCATAGGTGTTGACCGCCTCCAGGTTCAACACGTGACGAATCACGTGGAACTCATCGGCAATGCCGTTGCCGCCGTGCATGTCGCGCGCCATGCGGGCGATATCGAGGGCCTTGCCGCAGGAATTCCGCTTGATCAGCGACACCATCTCCGGCGTCTCTCGCTCCGCGTCCCGCAGGCGGCCGACCTGGAGGCAGGCCTGCAGCGAGATTGCGATCTCGGTCTGCATGTCGGCAAGCTTCTTCTGGATCAGTTGATTGGCTGCCAACGGCTTGCCGAATTGCTTGCGATCCATCGTGTATTGTCGCGCCGCATGCCAGCAGAACTCGGCCGCCCCGAGAGCGCCCCAGGCGATCCCATACCGGGCATTGTTGAGGCAGCCGAAAGGGCCGGCTAGGCCGGAGGCTTCCGGCAGCCGGTTGTCGTCCGGTACGAAGACATCGTCCATAACGATCTCGCCTGTCGTCGAGGCGCGCAGGCTGAACTTGCCTTCGATCTTCGGCGTCGACAGCCCCTTCATTCCCTTTTCTAGAATGAAGCCGTTGATCTTGCCCTCGTCGTTCTTCGCCCATACCACCAAAACGTCGGCGATCGGCGAGTTGGTGATCCACATCTTGTTGCCGGTCAGTTGGTAGCCGCCGCTGACTTTTTTGGCCCGCGTCACCATGCTGCCGGGATCGGAGCCGTGGTCGGGTTCGGTAAGGCCGAAGCAGCCGACGATCTCGCCCTTGGCCAGACGCGGTAGGTATTTCTGGCGCTGCGCCTCGCTGCCATAGGCATAGATCGGGTACATGACCAAGCTCGACTGAACGCTCATCGCCGAGCGATAGCCCGAATCGACGCGCTCGATCTCGCGTGCCACCAATCCGTAAGAGACATAATTCACACCGGCGCAGCCGTAGCCCTTCAACGTCAGGCCGAGCAGGCCGAGGGCGCCCATCTCGTTGAGGATCTCGCGGTGGAATATTTCGTGCCGGTTGGCTTCGACGATCCGCGGCATCAACTTGCCTTGAGCAAAGCTGCGTGCGGTGTCGCGGATCATGCGCTCGTCCTCGCTCAGCTGGCTCTCGAGGAGCAGGGGGTCGTCCCACCGGAACTGGGCCGGCGGCGAGGCGGTCTGTTTGCGGGCGGTCGCGCTGGTTGGATTCATGAGAATCTCCGGATTCTCCGCGTCGACGCGGGAATAAGACCCTGGGAACCGGCTTTATATACAAGGCTTCGCGGCAAAAGGGAGCCTGCGACGTTATTTACGTGGGGCTGCCGATTGCCCGCCGCCTGGGGAGGCCCTAGAGTCCGCCGGAAAGACGAAAATCATGGACTACGAGCAGTTCTTCGCCAGCAAAATCGCGATCCTGAAGGAAGAGGGGCGCTACCGCGTCTTTGCGGACCTGGAGCGCCGGGCGGGGGCGTTTCCGCGCGCCGTCTACCATGGGGGCGAGCAGCCGAGCGAGGTCGTCGTCTGGTGTTCCAACGATTACCTCGGCATGGGGCAGCATCCGACCGTGCTGCGGGCGATGCATGACGCTCTCGACGCGGTCGGCGCCGGTGCCGGCGGCACCCGCAATATTTCGGGCACCAATCACTATCATGTCCTGCTGGAGCGGGAGCTGGCGGACTGGCATCGCAAGCAGGCGGCGCTTCTGTTCACCTCGGGGTATATTGCCAACGAAGCGGCGCTTTCGACACTGGCCGGACTGCTTCCCGACTGTGTGATTTTCTCTGACGAGAAGAACCATGCCTCGATGATCGCCGGCATTCGGGCGAGCCGCGCGGAAAAGAAGATCTTTCGCCACAACGATTTGGCACATCTCGAGCAGCTGTTGCGTGCGACGCCGGCCGAGCGCCCTAAATTGATCGCCTTCGAGTCGGTCTATTCGATGGATGGCGATATCGCGCCGATCGCCGGCATCTGTGATTTGGCGGAACGCTACGGCGCCATGACCTATCTCGACGAGGTCCACGCTGTCGGCCTGTACGGCCAGCGCGGCGGCGGCGTCGCTGAACGCGATGGCCTGCTATCGCGCGTCACCGTGATCGAAGGAACACTTGGCAAGGCCGTCGGCGTCATGGGCGGGTATATCGCCGCGTCGGAGACCATCTGCGATGTGGTCCGCAGTTTCGCGGCCTCCTTTATCTTCACGACATCCCTCTCGCCGGTATTGGCGGCAGGCGCCCTTGCCAGCGTCCGCTATCTCAAAGAGCACCCTGAACTGCGCCACCGCCATCAGGAACGCGCCGCCACGCTGAAGCGGATGTTTGGCCAGGCCGGGCTGCCGTTTATGCCCTCCGCCAGTCATATCGTGCCGCTGTTGATCGGCAACGCACCCTGTTGCAAGCGGGCGTCGGACATGCTGCTGAGCGAATTCAAGCTCTATGTGCAGCCGATCAACTATCCGACCGTGCCGCGCGGCACCGAGCGCCTGCGCTTCACGCCGACGCCGCTCCACACCGACGAGATGATGCGCGACCTGGTGGGTGCCCTGCGGCACGTATGGACGACCCACGAAATCCAGAAATACGCGGCGGCCTGATCGGCTAGCGCGCGGCGGTCGCCTCGCGTCGCCATAGGCCGGGGCCGATAAGGAAGACGATGGTCGCCACCATCGCCACCAGCCCTTCGATCCCCGTGATCATCGTCGCCAGCGGCGCGCCGAACCAAGACGACATCAGCCCGAGATGAATGTGCCCGATCGGACCGGTTCCGATGCAGACCGCGACGAGGCCGAGAACCCGAGCGCGCAGTTCCGGCGGGGCGAGCAGGAAGGGCAACGTTCCCTGCATCGTCGTAAAGCCGGCCAAGCCTAATCCGCCGACCAACACAATGACCAACGAAAGTTCATAGCTGCCGCTACGGGAGAAGACGGTGATCGCCAGCATGAACAGCATCGCGCCGAGGACATAGAGCCTCAGATAGTGGCGCGCCGGTTGGGTAATGGCGATGGCGAGGGCGCCGATCATCGCCCCCAGTCCCTCGACCGAGAATAGCAGGCCGATCTGGAAGGCGCCGATTCCGAGAACGTCGTGGCCAATCGCCGGAACCATGTTCATGTAGGGAAAGCCCCAAATGTTCATTACCATGGTGACGACGAGAAAACCGACGAGGGAACGATCCGATCGCACGTAGCGGAGGCCGTCGATCAAATTGGTGATGAACGGAGTCCGCACCGCGACTGCGGGGCGCCCGGCGCCGGCCGCCCGGCCCGGCACTCCCGCCAGCAGCAGCGCGGTGATCCCATAGACAACGGTGGCCAGCAGATAGGCGCCGTGCAGGCCTACATATTGCAGCAGAAACCCGCCCACCGCCGGACCGACCATGCGCGTCGCCGTACGAGTGACCGAATCGAACCCCATCGCCGCGCCGATTCGCTCAATGCCGGCCAGTTCGCCCAGCAACTTGCGGCGCACTGGGAATTCGGTCGAGAAGGCGGTCCCGCTCAAGAACGCGGCAACCGCGATATGCCACACCTCGACCACGCCGAAAATCGCGAGGAGCGCGATGACGCCAGTGGTGGCGGCGGCGAACAACGTGCCGTAGACGAGCAGCTGCCGCGCGTCGATGCGTTCGGCGAGGGCCCCGGTAACGGCTCCAAACAAGACATTCGGCAGAGCCCGGATGAGGTTCACCAGGGTGACGGCCAACGCCGAGCCGGTCACCGAATATACGAAGACACTCATCGCCAGGACTTCGAGCCAGCGCGTCGACTCGCCGAGCGCGCCGGCCATCCAGAGGCGGCGAAAATAACGGTCGCCGACGAGCGAGGCGATGATCGCGGGGCGCCCTGTCGATGGCGAAACAGGGTCGGAGGGCAGGGTCACGGTGAGGGGGGCCGGGTACGGGTCTGTTGCCGACTATCCCTGATCGACTCGCCACCAGCCGTCAAGAGGGGCTGACGCCAGCAGCGGGCTGGGCCGCCGACGTTGCCCGTCAGTTCTTCAGGGAAAGGTCACCGTAGTTGATGTAACGGTAGGACATCTTGAAGTTCTGCACATCCTTGTGCAGCGCCACGACTTCGATCTGGTTGATGATGAACAGCACCGGCGCGTCTTCGGCACTCAACTTCATCAGTTCCTCCACCATCTTGCGCCGCTTGTCCGGGTCGAACTCGAGGCGCGCTGCCTCGACTTTCGGCCGCAGCGATTCGTTGCAATACCAAGTCGGTTTGCGGTCGCACCAATGGGTGCTGTAGCCCTGCAGCGGGTCGCCGTTGTTGAGGGTATAACCCCAGCCGAATGCCCAATCCTTGAAGGTGACGTCGGTTGGGTTCGGTGCACCGCCGCCCGAATATTTGGTGACCCAATCCGCCAGGCGCATCGGCACGACCTCCGCCTCGATTCCCACCCGCTTCAGATCGAGCGCGACTTGCTGGAAGATGTCGGAGTCCGCCGTTCCCGAACCGGTCACCGCCTCGATCGTGGTCTTGAACCCGTTCGGGTGGCCGGCATTAGCCAGTAGTTTTTTCGCCCGCTCTGGGTCGAAGGGATAGGGCTTCACATCGGCGTTGAAGCCAAACATACCAGGGACCGCCGGCTGGCTCGCCGGGGTCGCCCGGCCGCGCAACAGGTTTTTGACGATGTTGTCGCGATCGATCGCCATATTGATCGCGTGGCGTACGCGGATGTCCTTGAACGGCGAGCCGGCTCGCTCCGTCATCAAGGCGATGGCGGCGACGTTCGGCGCCGGCGCCGTGTAGATCGTATGCCCGGCCGCCTCGATTGGGCCGAAAGCATCGATGTTGAGCCCCAACGCAATATGCATCTGGCCCGATTGGACGGCCTGAATGCGCGCAGCGCGCTCGGGCATTTCGCGGATCAGCAGACTCGCCACCTTGCCGGGGTGCCAGGATCCGGCATGCGGCACGAACTCGCTTTCGCCGACCCGTTGCTCCTTCAGCTTGTAGGGTCCTGAGGAGACTGGGCTGGCCGCCCACTTCGTCTCGCCCATCTCCTGCATCGCCCGGGTCTCGAGAATCGGCAGCAGCCCGATGTCGCTGTCGAAGGTCGGGCTCGGGACGCGGCTCTTGACTTCGACGTTCAGCTTGTCGATGGCCCGGGCCTCGCCCAGCACGCGGCGGAGCGGTGGGGCGGCGCCGCCCAGCGGCGAGGTCTTGCCACCATCGGCAAGGAACAGGTTGATGTTCTCGGCCACGGCGGCGGCATCGATCGGCGTGCCGTTCGAGAATGTCAGGTTGGGGCGCAAGGTAAACTGCCAGGTCGTGTTGTCGACGTTCTTCCAACTGGCGGCGAGGATCGGCAGAACACCTCCGTCGCCGGGCCGGGTCAGCGATTCCCACAACGCGGCGGCATACCAGGCGGGCGATCCGAGGGCGGCGCCCTTCCACGGAACGGGCGGAGTTTCGACGATGGCAACCCGCAATTGCTGCTGGGTGCGGGCGGGCGTCGGCAATCCGCCGGCCACCGCGATCGCGGCCGTCGCCACCGCTACAACACCGCCACAGAGTCCCAATCTCCGCATAGCTTCCCCTCCCTGTTGTTGTCGCGGCACGAACGTTCGCCGCCAAGTGCCGGGGCGAGGCTAAGCCGGTCTGATGGTAGCGGCAATCGGCTCCGTGCGATGGCGGAAAACGTCAATGAACTTGTCCTATTCCGGCGTGGGCCCGCGGCTCATCCAGTTCGCGCCGGGCGTGCTAGCATTCGGCAGTCTTGCGGGGAATGCACGGTGGACATCCAGACCAAGGTCAAGTTCGCGCGGCTCGATCAGGCCACCCAGGCCGAACACGATCTGTTGCAGCCCTACCTGGCGCAGGAGAAGGGGCGCACGCCAGAGCGAATGCTCAATCTTCTGAAGTCGTTGCGCGGACCTTCCGGGGCGCTGCCAGTCGACATGTACGAGCACAACCTTCAGACCGCCTGCTACGCCGAGGAAGCGGGGGCGGACGAGCAGACGATCGTCTGCGCTCTGCTGCATGACGTCGCGCACTATCTGTCATGGACCGACCACGGCAACGTGATTGCCGAGATCCTGCGGCCCTACATCTCGCCCCTAAACCATCAGGTCTTGCAGCACCACACCGTGTTTCAGGGCTACTACTCGTGGCATTTCGTTGGCAAAGACCGCCATGCGCGCGATCGCTACCGCGCCGAGCCCTGGTACGACGCCGCCGTTCGCCTGGCGAGTTGGGATCAGCGCGCCTTCGACCCCAACTACCGGTCGCGGCCGCTGGAGCACTTTGTCCCGATGGTCGAACGCCTGTTCGCGCGGTCTGGGCGTCCCTAGCCCAGTGGGGTCCGCGTAGCCGAAAGCCTGTTAGCGCAATGAAAGGAAAGTCGCGATGAAAGAGGTCACACCGCCGATCCGGTCGGGTCAGGTATTTCATTCGATGATGGCCGCTCCCAGCCACGACGATATGTCGCGGCAGCTTTTCGTCCAGAGTTTCATGAACGAACTGCAGGGTGGCATGGCTGCCGGCAATGCGACTCTATGGAACGGCAAGGCGAAAGCGGAGTTCGTCCGCCGCCACGGCCGCGAGCCCGGACACATCAGCGAAATCCGCAAGACGCTGATGCGCGAGCCCTACACCCAATATTGGAGCTCGATGAAGCGCGTGGCCCGCGAAATGGTGTTCGACGCCGTCGGCTCGGTGGTCGTGCGGCAGCTCCCGGAGCTGGTCGAGCGGGCAAAGCAATATCGTGATTCCAATCACAAGCTCGGCTCGCTCGAACTGGATCCGACGATCGAGCAGCCGCGCTACATGAGCGAGGTCGGGAATCACTGTAAGCCCGGCGGTTACCACTCCGAGATCGTTGCCGATGACGTTTTTGCCGGCGCCGAGTTCGACCGCACCTTTCACCTGGTCGGGCAACGCCCGGCCATGATCGACGTGGCCTCGGCTGCTCCCGCAGCGGCCACCAAGGCGGCGGGCTTCGGTCCGCTCGGCGACGGAATTGGCCGCGCGTTGGCGCAATGGACCAAGGAGAACCTTTCCGCGCTTGCGCCGCGCAAGATCCTCGACCTCGGCTGTACCATCGGCAACAGCACTTTGCCGTGGGTCGATCAGTTTCCCGACGCCGAGATTCATGCGATCGATGTGGCAGCCCCCTGCTTGCGCTACGCCCATGCCCGCGCCGAGGCGCTCGGCAAGAAAGTTCACTTCAGCCAGCAGGACGCCGAGCGGTCGCGTTTCGCCGATGGGTCCTTCGACCTCGTGCTGTCGCACATCCTGTTGCACGAACTGACGATCCCTTCGATCCACCGCATCTTCAAGGAGTGCCACCGATTGCTGAGACCGGGTGGCTACATGCTCCATCTCGATATCGCGCCGGCGGAGACGATGGACACCATGTCACAGCTCTTCCAGCTTGATTGGAATGCGCATTACAACGCCGAGCCCTTCGTGACCAAGTTGGGCGAGCTTGACTTGGCGGACGTTGCGGAAAAAGGCGGATTTGCCCGGAAGGCGACATTCCATGCCTATTCCCGCGCGGACGGCTTGCCGGGGCAACAGCACTTCTTTGGCGCCAAGAAATAAGCCGTCGGAAAACGACGGTCGGGCGACCGCGCCGATCCGCCCGTGTCCCGCTGCCCCCGGCGGGGCTATTTGCCGCGGGGCCCGTTGTCCTTGGCCGACTGGCGTCGCGCCGTCGGCGCGATCACGAAGATCAGGGCGAGCGCGAGGGCGAAGAGGGCTTCGCTGGCGGTGATCGTCGCCGTCGTCGGCGCCCCGACCCACCCCGACAACAATCCCAGGTGAATGATTCCGATCGGGCTGGTACCAACGCAGACTGACAGAACTCCCATCAGACGTGCCCGCCATTCCGGTGGCGCCAGGACGAAGGGCAGGGTGCCCTGCATCGTGGTGAACCCCGCGATACCGAAGCCGCCGACGAACAGGATGGCGAGCGACAGGGCGTAGGACTGCGAGAACGAGAATAGGAAGATGCCGCTCATGAACAGGGCGGAGCCACCCACGTAATAGCGCAGATACCATTGCGGCCGATCGATCAGCGCCAGCGCTAGCGACCCCAGCGTGGCCCCGCAGCCTTCCGCGGCGGCCAGCAGGCTCAGGGGGAACGGCTCCAGGCGAAGAACCTGTCGCCCGATCGCTGGGACCAGGTTCATGTAGGGGAAGGCCCAGATGTTCATGATCACGGTCACCGATAGGAAACCGACGATCAGTCGGTTCGACCGGAAGAACCGCAGCCCGTCGACCACGTTGGCGAGAACGCCGGTGCCGGGGCGCCCGCCTGTGGGTGAAGGGCGCGACGCCACCCGCCAGATCATTGCCGCCGCGAACGCATTGACGACGCTCGCCAGCGCAAAGGCGCCGTCGAGGCCAATGAACTGCAGTGCCAGTCCACCGAGCGAGGGGCCGATGATTCGTGTTGCGTTGCGGGTCACCGCGTCCAGGCCCATGGCGGTGCCAATGCGGCCGAGGCCGGCAAAATCGCCGAGCAGATTGCGGCGGACCGGAAACTCGGTCGAAAACATGAGCCCGTTGACGAACCCGCCGACGGCGAGGTGCCAGATCTCGATGGCATTCGCGGCGGCAAGAATCGCCAACACGGCGGTGTTCGTCATCAACAGAAGAGTTCCGCCGATCAGCAACTTGCGCCGATCGATACGATCGGCGATCGCCCCCGACACGGCGCCCAGCAGCACCATCGGGATTGCCCGTGCCAGGTTGACCATCGTGACCACGAACGTCGATTCGGTCGCCATGTAAACGAAGATGCTGATCGCCAGGATTTCCATCCAGCGCATCACTTCGGCAAGGCTGCCGGTCAGCCATAGCGTGCGGAAATCGCGGTCGCCGATCAGGGCGAGCGTCTGCTGCGGGACGTGAAATAGCGCCGTTCGGCGGCGGCCGGGTGGCGGGGGTACGGGGGACACTGGATGGACCGGGATGACGCCTTCCCAAGGAACGGGAAGGTCGGCCGCACGGTCAAGGCGAAAGCGCAATTGAGGGCCCGACAGGGGAATGGCATGCTCCCATCGCATCGGAGGGTCGGGTTGCCATGCCGCCCAGTCGGGACGACGACGCCTACCTGATCGAGTTTCAGCGGGTCGGGCTCTACGTCAAAGCGTCGGCGATCGATCCGGTGACCAATACCGAGGTGTCGATCGTCGGTGATGCGCGCGCGTCGCGTGAGGAACTGACGCGCGTAGTCGTCCGTAAGCTCGAATATGTGATCAAGAAGAAGCAGGCGCGCGCGCCACCCTGCGGCTCGTCGTATGACCGCCGTGGCGGCGACCGACCGATCGTCCGCGGTCGAGGTAACCCCGGCGCCCGGGGCGCTGCTGGTGGCGGCCCATCTGGTGAGGGCGGCGCCTAGAATCGTCCGAGCATGTTTCATTGCGTCCCCCCGGGACCGGCCTCGCATGGGCCAGATATTGTGGTTGACCGAGGATATCTTGAGGTCACGACCGGACGCACGCGGGCCGCTGCCGGAGACACTGCACAACATATGGCTAAGCATTTGGCAGACCTGAAAAATTATGTGCCGCCCTAGTGGTGCGTTGGCAGTCCCGAGCCACATATGGTACTGCTAAACTCTTGTCACCACGCCGACCTTCAGCCGATGCCTAAGACCACCATAGCCGTTGCCACGGACCACGCTGGTTTTGCGCTGAAGGCCGTCGTTTGCGAAGAAACCAAGCGTCTCGGACTGGAGATCCTCGATCTCGGTACGCATGGGACAGCGTCGGTTGATTATCCCGACTTTGGCCACGCCGCGGCGCGCGCGGTGGCCGAAGGGAAGGCGCAGCGGGCCATCATCCTGTGCGGCACCGGAATCGGCATCAGCATGGCGGCGAACCGACATGCCGGCATTCGCGCCGCCGTTTGCCACGACACGGTGACCGCCCGCCTGGCTCGCCAACATAATGATGCCAACGTCTTGGCCCTGGGGGGCCGGATCATTGGCCCCGAAGTGGCGCGCGACTGTGTGCGAACGTTCTTGACCACCGAGTTTGAGGGTGGCCGCCATACCCCCCGGGTGACGAAGATCGCGTGATCAATTACCCTTTTCTCTTACCGATGGACTGATCGATGCGCTGC
>SHVP01000068.1 GCA_009694165.1 Alphaproteobacteria bacterium | reverse complement strand
ATCGAACCCGCTCCAGCAGCGGGTGCCGTCCATTTTTGGCCTCTTCTAGGACCCGCTCGTTGAACGCCAACCACGACAATTCGCGGTTGATGAAACGCTCGGGCGAGGCCAGCCAGTCCTCCGGCAGAGGGTTTGCTAGCGCAACGGCATCGTCAGGTGCAGCCATCTCCAAGCCTGTTATTGCGGACCCCAATCGCCCCGACGATGATGTTACAGAACTGTGGCCGGCAAGTGACTAAATTCGGCGGTCACCCATGGCCGCCACCTGCTAGGCTTGAGACCTTGGGACGGGTGAGGTATCCGCGTGAAAACGATCTTGTTGCTGCGGCACGCCAAAGCCGTTCCGGCGGAGACCGTGGCCATCGACCGCGATCGCGCGCTGATCGACCGGGGCGTCCGCGATTGCGCCACGGTGGGGAAGTTTCTGCAGCGTGAGGAGTTGCACCCGGATGTCGTCCTCTGTTCTTCGGCCCGCCGGACCCGTCAGACTCTGGATGGCGTTTCGGCGGCCGCCGACTGGAGTGGTCGGGCGGCCATCGAGGTTCGGGACGATCTGTATCTCGCTTCGGCCGACGATATTATCGAGGCGCTGCGCCGTCAGTCGGCCACAATCAACTCGATTCTCGTCATCGGCCACAGCCCGGGAATTGAGGAGGCAGCGCTCAGATTGGCAGCGCCCAAGCCTTCCCCACAAATGGCGGCCTTGCGCGAGAAATTTCCGCCTTGCGCCCTCGCGGTGCTGGAGCTCGACAATGGCTGGGGAAATATCGCCGATGGTTCCTTGCGCCTCAAAAGCTTCGTGACCCCGCGGGCCATCGCCACCGCCAGTTGACGGCAACCTATTCCTCGTACCGTCGCCAAACGGCCGTCCGCCCCAGCAGCGGTAATCCGACATAGCCGCGGAGGTGAAGCATGTTCCGTTCGATCACCCGCATGGTCGCCCGATAGGTCTTGCCTTCCCGCGGGTCATAGATCCTGCCGCCCGTGTAGTGACCGACCTCTTGCTGGTCGGCTTCGAAATCGCTGACGATACGCAAGCCCAGAATCGGTTTGTCTCGCCGCTCTCGATCCGGGGTGTTCATGTCGGTCCTGCCCGCTCCTTCCCAGCTGAGCCAGACGATCGTGCCGCAGATCTTGTCCTCGCAGCGGGCGATCTCCACCTGCGCGTCGCCCTCGGCAGTGACCCAAACGCCAAACGGGCCCAAATCGCCATCGGCGTGCGCTAAATGCAGAAAAGCGAGGTAGATGAGTCCAGCCAGCACCGCGATTCCGGGCACCGTATTCATTGCTTGGCCCTAGAAAAATCCCGGCGCTCGGTCGCCAACAAGTTCGCGACAAACGGCACAGTGATGGATCGTCGTGCTTCCAGCGCCCGCCGATCGAGCCACTCCACGCACGTCCGGGCCGACGCAAAGGAGCGGTCGATGCGGAGTGCGAGGAAGTTGATCACATCCTCGCCCACTTGCAGTTGTCGCTCGGAAAAATTCTTGAGCAGCACCGCTGCAAACAGCGTCTCGTCCGGCTCGTGGACGGCAACGGCCGGCAACGCACGCAGGCGCGATCGCAAATCAGGCAGCGCAAACGGCCACTGAGCGGGCGGTGTCTCGCCGGTCAGGAGGAGCGAACCCTTTTGCTCGGTAACCAGGTTTAGCAGATGCAGCAACCAGAGGTCCGGCGCCCGGTCAGCGCCATCTACCGCCAGGAGCCCGCCAGTTCGGTTGACCGCCTGGATTGGCGTTTCCGCGCCACCCGCATCGACGAGGCGGGCACCCGAGGCGCCGCACCAGACGTGCACGATATGGGTCTTGCCGCATCCCACCGGACCATGAACGGCGAGGGCCGGCGTCGGCCAATCGGGCCAGCGATCGATCCACCCGACCGCATCGCGATTGGCGGCAGCTACGAGAAAATCTTCGCGACCGAATGCCGGGCGCAGATCCAAATGAAACGCCAGCTGGTCGGTCACGGCACGGCGGATCAGGGGCCAACGCCGGTGACACCCCGGTACAGGCGAGAGCGCACGTAGTACCCCAGGGCAAAGCGGACAAGAACGCCGATCGCCGAAGCAATTGGCACGGCGAGGAGAAGGCCGACGAAGCCAAAGAGAACGCTCCCGGCGAGCAACGCGAAAATGATCCAGGCGGGATGCAGTCCAACCTTTCCGCCCACCAGCTTCGGCGTCAGCAACGCCTGATCCAGTACCTGCACGAAGCCGAACACCGCGACGACAAGCGCCAATTGGGCGACGTCAAGACCGTGCTGCAGCACCGCCAAGATCAACGCGGTCACCAGCCCGATCACCAGGCCGACATAGGGAACAAAAGCGAGAAATCCGGATAACAGCCCGATCACCAGACCGAACTGGAGGCCGATCGCGGTCAGACCCGAGGCGTAGACCATGGCCTGCACAAGGCAGACCGTTGCCTGGCCGCGCAGGAACCCCGCCAAGGCTCGATCAACCAAGTGCAGCTGCTCGGCGATGGTCTTGGCATGATCACGGGGCAGGAAGGCCTTGACCTTCGACTTCATTTTGTCCCAGTCGCGCAGCAGGTAGAACGACACGATCGGAGTGATGAACAGCAGCGACAACAGGCTAAAAAACGCCAGGCCGCTGGTCAGCAGGCTATTGGCTATTTCAACCAGGATGCTCGCTCCTTTCTCCGCCACAAGGGCTGCGGCTTCGCCCGGCTTGCGATCCGAAGTGGCGACGACGGCATTTATCTTCTCCAGTAGCGGTGCCAGGACTTCGCTCAAGCGCTGCAACCGCTCGGGTATTGCTTCGACCAGGCTCACCACTTGCGCCTGAATCAACGGGGCCAGCAGGATGGCGGCCACCGTTACTAGCGAGAAAAAAAGTGCGGTGATCGCCATCGTCGCCAGGGTCCTGGTTATTCCCAGCCGCTCGACCCGATCGACGGCCGGATCGAGAAAATAGGCGACGGCCAAACCAGCCGCGAAGGGCAAAAGGACGCTCCGCAGCAGATACACCAGAATGCCGACGGCGACTGTGAAGGCAGCCCAGTACAGCAATTGGCTTTTTAGACTCATCGGGCCGACTCCGCCTTCGCCGCTAATTTCGTCCAGTGTACGACGTAAGCCGCGCCGGATGCGACGGTCGTCAGCCCGACCGCGTATTCGAGGACGCTAACGATGGCATCGACCTCCCATCCATAGGCCGCGCGCGCAAGGGCGGTACCGGCCAGGATGATCTGCGCGCCGGTATTGACCTTACTGATGGCAAAGGGCCGCATCCTCACCGGCAGCGCGATGGCGAAGGAGAGGATCAACCCGCCGACGATGAGGACATCCCGCGAAACGACGACGATGGCGACCCAGTTGGGGACTTGACCTTGGATAGCGAGAACGACGAACACGCTGACCAGCAGCGCTTTGTCGGCGAGGGGATCGAGATACTTGCCGATCTCCGAGGCTTGGCCGAAGCGCTTGGCGACGAATCCATCGACCGCATCCGACAACCCGGCCGCCACGAAGAGCCAGAACGCAGCCGACTCGGCGAACGTCATCAGCCAGACGGCGACCGGCACCGAGAACAACCGGCATAGGGTAATCGAATTGGCAAGGTTCACGGCCGGGGCCCGATCACCGGGCGGGACCCGTTCGCACGACCGCTTCGCTCTGCGTGAGCGTCCAATAGCCGTCCCGCTGGGTGAGGAGCAGATCACGTTGGGCAAGGGCGCCCACCAGCTGAGGCGGGTCGCCATAGAAATGGAGGATGAGTTGGGCGTCAACCTTACTGACCGCCGATACGTCCACTCTTTTGACGATGGGCGCACCCGCCAGTCGCCGGCGTATCTCGACGAGGGCCGGCAGTGCCTCGATCGGCACCGAGACACTAAGCCGCGCCAGACTGTCCAACCGCAGCAGGTTGTCGCGTTTCCAGTCCTCTTCCAGGCGCATGATCGACCGCTCGACCGCGTCCGCGAACAGCGGCGCCAACCGATCCCGCGACTCGCCGATCACCGAAAACTGGGCGGCGGCAACGGCGGCGCCGATCGCGCGCAGATTCACCTGCAGCCGGGGCCGGCTGGTCGCTGGATCGGCATCCAACGTTGCCCTTACCACCACCACCTCGCGGAAGTTGTAGCGCGCGGCTAAGGCCAGGACGCGTTGATCGTCACCGCGTCCGGCGGGCGCCAGCCCAAGAATGCTCTGGTCCTGGGAATCGCCCCGAGCAAAGGCATAGGGATAAGGGGAATTGCCGTCGAGCGGTCGACTCATCCATGCCTCGCGCCACGGATTAGGGTCTTCCCACAGATAGGCGGTACCGGATGTTTCGAGAATCGGCAGCACAAGCCGCGGTCGCGCCACGGTCTCGCTAAAGCTCAGGCCGGCATCGCCGAGCAGGTTGCGAACCTCATTGCCCTTAAATCTAACTGTTAAGTAAGCCAGATAACGCTTTGATGATGTTCGTTCATTTTCGACTTCGAAATCGAGAACCAGGGCTGACACCAGGGCAGCGTCAACGCGCGGCAGCAGCCCATAGTCGGAGCGCAGTACCAGCCGTCGCAACAAGCGATCGAGCGCCTGCTTCTGCCCGTCCGCCACCGCCTGGTCACGCGCCGACGCGGCCGACTCGGCCATTACGTCGACCGCCACCCGCGCGACCACGAACGCAGAGTCCTGCGCCCGAGGCACGCTCGGGAACGCGAGAGATGCCACCATGGCAAGCGCGCCAAGGCGGCGGACGAGGAAGGGACAGCCCATTGCAAAGTGTCCAACGTTCGGTATGTTCGGCTGCTGCTGCATACTATCCCATGATCACTCAGCCCATCAACAAAGGCGCCCGGGGCGCGGGAAGCCGATAGATGGCCGAAGGCAGCTCCACCAAGAAAAACTCGCTGAGTTACAAGGCGGCCGGCGTCGATATCGATGCGGGGGCCGAGTTGGTCGAGCAAATCAAGCCCCTGGCCCGGCAAACGCGCCGACCGGGCAGCCACACGGCCCTGGGAGGGTTCGGGGCGCTGTTCGACCTCAAGGCCGCGGGATATCGCGATCCGGTCCTGGTCGCCTCGACCGACGGGGTTGGCACCAAGCTTCTTGTCGCCACGGAAATGCAGCACTACGAGACGATCGGCGTCGACCTGGTGGCGATGTCGGTCAATGACGTGGTGGTCCAGGGGGCAGCCCCGCTGTTCTTCCTCGACTACTTCGCGACATCACGCCTCGACGTCACCGTGGCGCGGCAGGTCATTGCCGGTATCGCCCTCGCCTGCCGCGAATCGGATTGCGCCCTGATCGGCGGCGAAACGGCGGAGATGCCCGGCCTTTACCGGCCGGGCGACTTCGATCTGGCAGGCTTCGTGGTCGGTGCCGCCGAGCGCGACGATGTGCTCACCGGAGACAAGGTGGGGGCAGGCGACGTAATCCTCGGGCTGGCATCGAGCGGCATTCACTCCAACGGCTATTCGCTGGTGCGCAAGGTGGTCGAGGTCTCGGGACTGCGCTATCGGGATCCAGCGCCCTTCGATCCCTCGGCCTCCCTCGGCGAGGTGCTGCTGCGGGCGACCCGATTGTATGTCCGTAGTTGTCTGGCCCTCCATCGAACCGGCATGGCTCGGGCGTTCGCCCATATTACGGGTGGCGGCTTGATCGAGAATATTCCGCGGGTATTGCCGGCTGGTTTGGGGGCCTTGCTCGACGCCGATCAATGGCCCCTGCCGCCGGTCTTTCGTTGGCTGGAGAGCGCCGGCGGCATTCCCCGTCACGATCTGGTCCGTACATTCAACTGTGGAATTGGCATGATGGCGGTCGTCGGGGCCAAGGATGTCGCCGCGGCCACCGAAGTCCTCGCCCAACATGGCCAGACCGTCTACCCCATCGGCCATGTCGTTCCCTGTGGCGCCCAACAACCGCGCAGCGTGATCGCCCATCTGGAGACGGCATGGCGCGCGTGAAAGCGGGCGTCCTGATCTCGGGACGCGGCAGCAACCTGCAGGCGCTGATCGATGCGTGCGCCGCGCCCGACTATCCGGCGGAGATCGCGGTCGTCATCTCGAACCGTCCAGGCGCCGCCGGCCTCGATCGCGCCCGCGCCGCCGGTATTGCCACCTGCGTGGTTGATCACAAGGAGTTTGCCGATCGCCAGGCCTTCGAGGTCGCCCTCGACGCGCGGTTGCGCGACCATGCCGTCGCCATCGTCTGCAACGCGGGCTTCATGCGGATTCTCACGGCCTTCTTCATCGACCGCTGGCGCGACCGCCAACTCAATATCCATCCTTCGTTGCTTCCCGCGTTTCCTGGCCTGCACACCCATGAGCGGGCGCTGGCGGCCGGCGTCCGAGTTCACGGATGCACTGTCCACGTCCCACGCGTCGAAGTTGATGGCGGCCCGATCCTGGTCCAGGCAGCGGTCCCGGTACTACCCGGCGACACGGCAGACAGTTTGGCCGAACGGGTGCTCGCCTGCGAGCACCGCATCTACCCGCTAGCCCTGCGGCTAATGGCCGAAGGCCGGGTCGTGATCGAGGGCGATGTCGCCAAGATTCGGGAGGCCGACTGGCCGGTCGGCTCCCTCCTCAGCCCGAGTCCCGTCCGGCGCTAACCGACGATCTCGATTTCAGCGAAGAAGAAGGCAATCTCTTTGGCCGCGTTTTCGACAGAGTCGGAGCCGTGCACCGAATTGGCTTCGATCGACTCGGCTAATTCCTTGCGGATGGTGCCCGGAGCCGCCTTCGCCGGATCGGTGGCCCCCATCACGTCGCGATTCTTCGCCACTGCTCCATCGCCTTCAAGCACCTGAGCGACCACCGGCCCGGAAACCATGAAACTGCATAGTCCGTCGAAAAACGGGCGCGCACGGTGCACCGCGTAAAAGGCTTCGGCTTGGGCACGCGCCAGCCTGACGCGCTTCTGCGCTATGATTCGCAGTCCAGCCGCTTCCAGCTTGGCATTGACCTTTCCGGTCAGGTTGCGCCGCGTGGCGTCCGGTTTGATGATCGACAGGGTGCGTTCGGTAGCCATGGCTCTCCTCGTTGGGTCGCCGGGCTTATACGGACAGGCACCGGTCTCCGCAAGCGGTCAGGCAACCTTCTCCCAGCGCCCCTGCTCGCTTTGTTGCCAATAGGTAACCTCAAAGCCGGCCGCCCGGGCCACCTTCCAACGCTCGCGGGCGCCGGCCACGGCGGCAGGATCGTTGCCATCGAAGACGTCCAGGCAGCGGTCAAACCCCTTGGCGAAATCGACGCCACCGCCATCGACGAGCACAAGGACCGTCGCCTGGTTGGGGTTCTCCTCTTTGGTCGTCAAGTAGATCGGCTGCTCGCCGGTGTCGCCATCGGCGTCGCTCCCATGCGGCAAGAACGAGCCCGGATCGTAGGTCCACAGCAGGGCATTGAGGAACTCGACGCGCTCATTCGACCCGGCCAAGACCACGGCGTGCAGGCCCCGCTCGACCACTCGCTCCAACAACCGCGGCAAGGCGCGGTCGAGCGGGGCATTCTGCAGATGGTAAAAGCTGAATTCCGCCACCGCTCGCCGTCAGCCCTCGTAGTTGTCGGCAACAAAGCGATCAAGCAGGCGCACGCCGAATCCCGTACCCCCCTTGGGTGACGTCGGCCGGTCGGATGTCTTGCTCCACGTCACGCCGGCGATGTCGAGATGGGCCCAAGGAACTTTGTTGACGAAACGTTGGAGAAACTGCGCCGCCGTAATGCTGCCGGCGCCGCGCCCGCCGACGTTCTGCATATCGGCGATGTCGCTGTCGATCTGCTTGTCGTATTCCTCCGACAAGGGCATGCGCCAGACGCGCTCGCCGACGGCAGTGCCGGCACGAGTCAGGCGCTCCGCGATCGCGTCGTCGTTGCTGAACAATCCGGCGTGCAGGTCACCCAGGGCGATCATGATGGCGCCCGTCAACGTCGCCAAGTCGACCATCAACTGCGGTTTGAAGCGTTTTTGGGTGTACCAAAGGGCATCGGCCAGGACCAATCGTCCCTCCGCATCCGTATTGATGACCTCGATCGTCTGTCCGGACATCGATGTCACGACGTCGCCCGGACGTTGCGCGGTGCCGGAGGGCATGTTTTCGACTAAGCCGGCGACACCGACCACGTTAACGCGTGCCTTGCGCGCGGCCAGCGCCCGCATCAGCCCCATGACGACGGCCGACCCGCCCATGTCCCATTTCATGTCTTCCATGCCTTGGGCCGGTTTGATCGAGATGCCTCCCGAATCGAAAGTGACACCCTTGCCGATAAAAGCCAGCGGACGCGCATTGGCGTCGCTGGCACCCCGGTACTGCATGACGACGAGCTGCGGTTCGTTGGCGCTGCCCTGGGCCACGCCCAGCAACGCGTTCATGCCCAGGGCCTTCATCTTGTTCCGACCCAGCACTTCGATCGTCACGCCGAACTCGATCAGCCCCTTGGCGCGTTCGGCCAGAGATTTGGGAAAGATGACGTTGGCGGGTTCAGAGACCAGGTCGCGGGTGAACGCAACGGCGTCCGCCACCGCGGCCAGATTGTTGAAGACCCGTTTGGCCGCGGCCGGGTCCTTCACCATCAGCTTAACCGACTTCACCGTCGGCTTTTTTTCGGGCTTTTCCTTGGTCCGATAGCGATCGAAACGGTAGCTGCCGAGGCGCATACCGAAGGCAAGGTGGGCTGCCACCTGAACCGGAAGGAGGGCGCTCTCAGCGGCCGGATCGACCGCGACCGCGACATCCGCGTCGCCCAACGAATTGCAGCGGCCAACCAGGCCGCCCCCTGCTGCCTGCAGCGCGAGGTCGCTCAACTCCACCGCCTTGCCCAGCCCCAGGGCCAACACGCGGTCGACGCTGAGACCGGTCGGCGCGGCCAGTTCCAGTATCTGCCCCTTGGAGCCTTTGAACCGACTTGCTTTCATCGCCCGGCTGAGTGCTCCACGCGTTTTCTTGTCGACCTCGGCGGCAGTGGGCGACAACACCCGGCCTTCGTAGACGGCAACCACGAGGGCCCCCGTGCGCGGCATCGACGTCTCGGCAAAACCCAGTTTCATCGCTCCCTCTTCCTGCTCGCAGCAAGCCCGGGCCAACCACCGGGGCGCGGGCCATCTTACCTGCGGACTGAAGGAAAGGTAGCAGATGCCCGTGCGGAAACGCCATTTTGTCCACAGGATCGTCCGCTATAATGCGCCGGTGAGCAGCCTTACCCGCTATATCCTTTCGCAGCTGCTCGGCCCCCTGGGCTTTGTCACGCTGACTTTGACGGGGGTCGTCTGGCTCATGCAGAGCCTCCGCTTCCTCGATCTCATCATCAACAAAGGGCAGTCGCTCGGCAGCTTTCTGGCGTTCACGCTTGTGCTGCTGCCCGGATTCCTTGGCTTTCTGCTGCCGATTGCGACGTTCTGCGCGGTGGTGTTCGTCTATCTGCGGCTCGAGAGCGACAGCGAGATCATCGTCATGCGGGCGGCGGGCGTCAGCGAATGGCGCCTGGTGGTTCCGGCGCTCCTCCTCGGGCTCGGCCTAGCCGCCATCTTGTACTCCTTGACCCTGTATCTGGCGCCGCTCGGCTACCGCTCGTTCAAAGACATGCAGTTCGTTGTCCGCAACAATGTCGCCGCGGTCCTTCTCCAGGAGGGGGCCTTCACACAGGTCATCAATGGGGTGACCACGTTCGTGCGCGAACGCCTGCCGAACGGCGAGCTACGCGGCCTGCTCGTGCACGACGAGCGGGATAAGGATCGCCCGGTCACGGTGATGGCCGAAAGCGGCCTACTCGTTACTACCGCCGATGGTCCCCGCTTCGTCGTCCGCAATGGCAATCGCCAGGAAATCGACCGCGACCGCAATCAGCTGTCGCTCCTCTATTTCGACGAATACGGGCTCGACATCGGCGCGTTTGCCGTGGCGCCCGAAACGCGATGGCGCGAAGGCAGCGAACGGTTCCTCGGCAAACTCTTCCATCCCGGCCCGGGCCCTGACGACGTCAAGAATGCCGACCGCTTCTATGCCGAGGCGCATCGCCGCCTGCTCGTTCCCTTCCATCCGCTCGCCCTGATCGCCATCGCGCTGGCCGCGTTGCTGTCGAGCGACTTCAGTCGGCGCGATCGGTGGGGGCGAATCCTGGTGGGTGGTCTTGCGGCCGTCCTGTTCGAGCTGGTCGGACTTGGTCTGATGCCGATTGTCGGACGGAGCATCGAGTTGGTGCCGCTGCTCTACGTGCATGTCTTCGGGACCATCGCCGCCGCCGCTTATGTGACGCTGCGGCGCAAACGGCCCCTCGGGCGCCGGCGGGCCGCGTCGGGAGCAGCCCCGTGAGGCTGTCCTGGACCCTCTCGATCTATCTCGGCCGTCAGTTCCTGCTCGGGATCGCGCTCGCCATGGCGGTTCTGGCCACGCTGATCTTTCTGTTCGACGTGGTGGAGCTTCTTCGCCGGTCCGCCGGTCGCACGGACATCACCTTCGACGTGGTTGTCGCCCTGGCGCTCCTCAACCTGCCAACCCTGATCCAAAAGGTACTACCCTTCGGGTGCTTATTCGGCGGGATGTACGTTTTCCTACGCCTCACTCGCACCCACGAACTCGTCGTCACCCGTGCCGCTGGAGTCTCGGTTTGGCAATTCCTGTTGCCCGCCCTGCTGATTGCCGCCTGCTTGGGAGCCTTCGTCATGGCGATCGTCAACCCGCTCGCCGCCGCGACGGCCAGCC
Organism: Alphaproteobacteria bacterium; assembly: GCA_009694165.1. The sequence goes on along the minus strand of SHVP01000068.1, from coordinate 2,575 downwards.
GCCACGACTATCTCGAGGCGAAATACCTACATGGGCGGCCTAGCCTCCTTGCGGTTTCGTCTGGCGGCTTGTGGCTGCGGCAAGTCGATGCCGGCGGTCGCTCGGTCGTTCACGCGCAGAGCGTCTCCCAGCAAGACAACGAGCTTTATGACGTCATCATCTTCCGTTACCAAGGGCCGGCCGATCGTTTTATCGAGCGGGTGGATGCCAAGACCGCCGTTTTGGGCGATGGTCGCTGGATCTTGCGCGACGCCCTGGTCAGCGCGCCCGATCATCCCGCGCGCCGCACCGCGCTGACCGAGTTGCCGACCACCCTCACCTTTCGCGAGATTCAGGACAGCTTCGCGGCACCGGAGACTCTGTCGTTCTGGGCGTTGCCGCACTTCATCAAGTCACTGCAGGAGGCCGGCTTCGCCGCCACCCGCTATCGGGTGCATTGGCACTCAGTCTTAGCGATGCCGTTTTTCCTGGTGGCGACCGTTCTGGTAGCGGCCACTTTCTCGCTGCGGTTGACCCGACGCGGACGGGTGACTTGGATGGTCGCAGGCGGCGCTTTGTCAGGCTTCGCCTTGTTCGTTCTTTCCGACCTCGTCCTTGCCCTCGGCCTCTCCGGCAAGGTTCCCGCCGCCCTCGCGGCCTGGACACCGGCTGGGGTTTCCACCCTCCTCGGCCTTACCCTCCTGTTCCATCTTGAAGACGGCTAGATCCCACCGGCCGGTCGCGGCCCTGGCGATGATCGCGGCCCTCGTTGCCGGGGGGGCTGACGGCTGGGCGCAGCGATTGGAGAACCGTTCTCTGGGTCGCGACGTGCTGATGATGGCCGACGATATTCGCTACGACGAGTCGACCCAGACAGTCAGCGCGACTGGCCGGGTCGAGCTATCCGTCGACGCGCGAGTCCTGTTGGCCGATCGCCTGTCCTACAACCAACGGACCGAAGTCATCGAGGCGGTCGGCAATGTCAGCATCCTCGAGGCGGACGGTACGGTACTGTTTGCTGACCGCATTGAGTTGAGAGACCAGCTCCGCAACGGTTCAATCGCCCAGTTCAAGGCGTTGCTGTCGGACAATTCGCGTTTGACGGCGGCGGGGGCCCAGCGGGACGATGGCAATCGAACGCGCATGTTCAATGCGCTCTATTCCCCTTGCGACTTGTGCCCATCCGACCCCTCTTGGCCGCCCCTGTGGGCGGTGCGGGCGTCGCGCGTGGTGCACGATCAGGAAGCCAAGGAGGTCACCTACGCCCACGCCCGCCTGGAGATCTACGGCGTCCCGGTCGCCTATACGCCCTATTTCTCGCACCCCGATCCGTCGGTGCAACGCAAGACCGGGTTTCTCACCCCAACGCAGGGACACTCCACCCAGTTCGGGACAAAGATCGAGACTCCGTTCTACGTCAACCTTGCCCCCAATGCCGACGCAACGTTTTCGCCGCTTTTCACCTCCAAAGAGGGAATTGTCTACAATGGCGAATTCCGACAGCGCACCCGCACCGGCAACTACGACCTCACCGGCAGCTTCACCCAGCCCGACCTACGCGACAACAACAATGCGCGGGTCATTGGATCGAAGGATGACCGCGGGCACATTCGCGGGCGTGGCCGTTTCGTTCTCGACGATACTTGGCGCTGGGGCTTTGCCGTTGCGCGGGCGAGCGACGATACCTACCTGAAGAAATTCGGCCTCGGCGGCGACGACGTGCTGCGGAGCAATCTTTATGTCAACGGGTCGCGCGGCCGTTCGTTCGCCGCCGCGAATGCGTATTCGTTTCAGGGGTTGCGGGCGAGCGACGACCCTGGCCAGACCCCCTACGTCCTACCGTTGTTGGAATACGGCTACGTCAGCGATGCCGGACGATTTGGCGACACGCTGCGATTCGACGCCAACTTCCTGGCGCTCAACCGCAACTCCGGGGCCGATGCCAGCCGCTTTAGCGTCCGCACCGGCTGGCAAGTTCCCTATTACGGCTCACTCGGCGACGTGACCACCGTGAAGGCCGAACTCAGGGCCGACGGGTATCATGTCGACGACTCGCGGCTGAACCCGCGGCCGACCGGTTCGGTGGCGACGGGAGCCAGCGAAGACGGATTTGCCGGACGCGCCATCCCGCAGGTCAGCCTCGACTGGCGCTTGCCGTTCGTGCGCACCGACCAGGGCGCCCGACAGATGGTCACCCCGGTCGTCGACCTCATTGCCAGCCCCTACGGCGGCAACACGGGCGGGATTCCGAACGAAGACAGTCAAAGCTTCGAATTCGACGACACGAACGTTTTTTCCACCAACCGTTTTCCCGGCTTCGATCGGGTCGAGGGTGGACCCCGGGCCAACGTTGGAATGAAATACGGCATCTACTCCTTTGACGGATACTCGATGACGGCTCTCCTCGGACAGACCTTTCACGGCCATGCCGACGACACCTTCGCCGCCAAGACCGGCCTGGAAAACATCCGCTCGGACTATGTCGCCCGAATCAACATTTCCCCCGCTTCCTACCTGCAGTATTACGAACGCTTTCGTTTTGATCGTGATACGTTGGGCCTTCGGCGTCACGAGATCGGTGTTGATGCCGGCCCCA
>SHVP01000067.1 GCA_009694165.1 Alphaproteobacteria bacterium | reverse complement strand
TAGAGTTGAACACGCCTATCTTAGGCTCACCATTATTGCTGAGAGCAAACGTGAGGCCGATGAGTGTGAAATCGCGTTCAACCATGACCCCGCTGTTTCCAGCTATTCTCCAATGATAGCAGAGCGTTATAAGGCTTTAGTGGTGGGTTATGTTTGGGCGCGTTTTTACACCTTAACGGCGCTGCCAATTTGTCCAGCTAACCAGGACCAGCTCAATGGCGGACCACGGCGGCCTCGTGCATTTGAGTTTCCGACAGGAACAGGCAGAAAGATTTTGAAACGTTTCCACGATGCGTTGACACCGGGGTCTGCGAGGCCTTACGCTTGCGGTCTTGGATCATCCGGCCCAACCGAAAGGGCGCGCGGCGCTTGCTTGCGACCGTGGAGAATATTCCGAACAGGCCCACGACAATTGCGGGAGACATGAAATGAAGCGACTCACAAGCGCACTGACAGTCGCGTTGACGGCATTATGCCTGGCCGGCGTGCCGGACCTCCCCGGCGGTGGCGGACAGGCCGCCGCCCAGACCAAGGTTGGCTTCGCCGGCTCGGTCACCTGGTTCGGCCAAGTGCCGATCATGGTCGCGATTGAGAAGGGTTTCTTCAAGGAGCAGGGAATCGATGTCGATTTCCTGACCATCCTCAACTCCAGCGATCGCATCGCCGCGCTCACCGCAGGCTCCGTGCAGTTCAGCAATCTCGGCCGACTGGCCGTGATCGCGCAGATGGCCCAGGGCAACCAGAGCTTCTACTACTTGACCAATGTTGACGACTCGCCCGGCAACGAGGGCTGCCTTGGCCGTCCGGGCATCGCCTCGTTCAAGGACCTCAAGGGCAAGAAAGTGGCCGCCAACACCTCGGCCGAGATCACCATGCACGGTCTACTGCGCGCCAACGGCATGACGATCACCGACATCCAGTACCTCAACCTGCCGCCCAACGAGATGGCCGGCGCGTTGTCCAAGGGCGATGTCGACGCCGCCTGCGTCTGGCAGCCGTTGCTCGACGGCATGAAGAAGGCTGTGCCAGAAGGCAAGCTGCTCGGTCTCGATACCGACACGGATACCTATCAGAAGTACAAGTCGATGGGCGCGCCCGACATCGTCATCATCTCCAAGAAGTTCGTCGACGAGCAGCCGGCGGTCGCACAGAAGCTGGCGGCGGCCATGCTCAAAGGCGCCGACTACACCAACAGCAATCCCGAGGATGCGGCCAAGGCGATCGCTCATTATTTTAAGAAGACGCCGGAAGAGACGCTCGCCAGCATTAAGTCTTTCCAATACTTCGGCACAAAGGACTGGCAGGCCCACATGGCCCGCCACGAGAAGCAGATGCAGGATCTGGCGGACTGGCTGTTCGACAACAAGAAGCTCAGCACGAAGATCGCCGACGTCACCAAGTGGCGCAGCGTTAACGTCCTGAAGTAGCACCCGTGCAGGGCAGTCCTGCGCTCCGACATCGTCGAAGCGCGGGACGCCGGTGGCCGGATCGCAGGCACCGATCTTGCCGATGATCGGCTGCGGCGCGCGAGTTCGGACCGAACGATGACGATGGGCAATCTCGACGGACAGGCGGCCGCAAAGCCGGCCGGTTCGATGCAGCCGCGGGCACGGCTGGTGTCGCTCGTTCATGTCATCATCGCCGTCAACATCGTTTCGGTCCTGGGATTCGTCGGTCTGTGGGCCGCATCGACTGAGCTGGGGTGGATCGCGCCGATTTTTCTGCCGTCGCCCGCCGCCGTCATGGCCGAGGCGGCCAAGCTGTTAAATACCGGCGAACTCTGGGTCGCCGTGCTGGCGTCGTCGCGGCGGGTTTTTTTCGGCTTCGGCCTCGCCACCATCGTCGCCGTGCCGCTCGGCATCTTGATGGGCGTGTGGTGGCCAGCCAAGGCGATCGTTGATCCGTTCGTGTCGCTGCTCCGGCCGCTGCCGTCGATCACCTGGATACCGCTGACCATCCTGTGGCTCGGAATCGGCGAATCGCAGAAGATCGCCATCGTGTTCATGGGTTCCTGGCTTTACATTCTGCTCGCCACGATTGAGAGCACGAAGCGCGTGGACCCGATGCTGATTCGCGCCGCGCGCAATCTCGGCGCCTCCGACCTGGCGATCATGCACGAGGTGATCCTGCCTGGCGCGCTGCCGGGTATCTTGGCCGGGCTGAAGATCACGCTGGCGATTTCCTGGTCCTGCGTGCTCTCCGCCGAGATGGTCGCCGCCCAGAATGGGTTGGGAGCGCTGATCTGGCAGGCCAAGGACTGGGGCAACCTGCCGCTCGTGCTGGTCGGCATGGTTGGCATCTCGTTAACCGTGCTGCTCGCCGATGCGCTGGCCGAGCGGATCGAGCGGCTGCTCCAGCCGTGGGAGCGCCATCGCCGTTGATGGGAATCGTGAGAGGCGGCTGTAGACGATGAGCGGAATCCTGGTTGCCGACTGCGTGACGAAGGTCTTTTCGGCCGGCAGCAACGAGATCATCGCCATTCGGGACCTGTCGCTCGAAATCGCCGAGGGCGAGTTCGTCTGCCTAATCGGCGCGTCCGGCTGCGGCAAGTCGACCCTGATCAATATGTTCGCCGGCTTCATCCAGCCGACAACGGGGCAGCTGCTGCTGCGCGGCCGGCCGATTACGGGCATCGAGCCGCGCTGCGGCATGGTCTTTCAATCCTACGCCCTGTTCCCCTGGAAGACGGTGCGCGGTAATGTCGAATTCGGCCTTAAGATGAAGGGCGTGCCCGCGGCGGAGCGCAAGCGGATCGGCGACCGCTTCATCGAGTTGGTCAAGCTCAGAGGTTTCGAAGACCACTATCCGGTCGAACTATCGGGAGGCATGCAGCAGCGCGTGACGCTCGCGCGCATCCTGGCGGCCGACCCGGAAGTGCTCCTGATGGACGAGCCCTTTGCCGCGCTCGACGCCATGACCCGGCAGGTGATGCAGGGGGAACTCCTGCGCATCCATGACCAGAGCCGCAAGACGACCGTGTTCATCACCCACCATGTCGACGAGGCCTTGATCCTGTCCGACCGGATCATCGTGCTTTCGGCGCGCCCGGGCCGCGTCAAGGCGGTGCTGGCCAACAACCTGCCGCGCCCGCGCCACGTCACGATCCAGCTGTCGGCAGAGTTCACCAAGATGAAGGCGGAAATCTGGGGCCACGTCGAGGAAGAGGTGCGCAAGCACGTCGAAACGACCCGCCTGTCGACCGAGGCGGGCCTCTAGCGATGCCCGCGCCGGGCCGGCGGTCGCGGCCATGACCGAGGCGGCGCTGCCGCTACTGTTCTCGCCGCTGCGGGTCGGACAACTCACCCTACGCAACCGCATCGTCAGCACGGCCCATTCGACCGGCCTGTCCGACACCAATGCCGTCGGCGACCGTCTGATCGCCTACTACGAGGCGCGCGCGCGCGGCGGCGTCGGCCTGATCATCACCGGCTCGACCAGCGTGCATCCGACCTCGACCTCGCGGCTGATGGCAGCACTCGCCAACTGGGACGACAGCGTCATCGCGCCCTATCACCGCATGGCCGGGGCGGTCCATGCCCATGGCGCCCTGATCCTGGCGCAGCTCAACCATGCTGGCGCCCAGTCGGCCAGCGCCAGCGGGACCGGCCGGCTTGTGGCACCCTCCGCAGTGGACAACGAGTATGCGGGCGAGACACCCCATGCGCTGGAACCGGAGGAAATCGCGGGGATCGTCGCGGCATTCGCCGCCGCCGCCGTGCGCGCGCGGGCCGGCGGGCTCGACGGAGTCGAACTGCATGGCGGCCACGGCAACCTGATCCAGCAGTTCCTGTCGCCGCTCACCAACCTGCGGCGGGATGCCTATGGCGGTTCGCCGAAGCGCCGGCTGCGCTTCGCGCTCGAGGTCGCCCGGGCCGTTCGCAAGGCGGTCGGCACCGACTTCACGGTCGGGCTGAGGATCAGTGCCGAGGAGGATCATCAGGGCGGGTTGACGGTCGCGGATACACAGATCATCGTGCCGGCATTGGTCACGGCCGGCGCGCTCGACTACGTCAACGTCACCTCCGGCAGCGATTCGACGGCCTGGTCGCTGCCTCACCACTACGCGCCCATGTATCTGCCGCGCCAGCACATGCGCCACCTGGCACGCGGCATCCGCGCCGTGGTCAAGGTGCCCGTGATTGCCGTCGGCCGTATCGTCGATCCGCGCGACGCCGAGGCCATCCTGGCTGCTGGCGACGCCGACCTCGTGGCCATGACGCGCGCGTTGATCGCCGACCGCGACCTGCCGGAGAAGGCCAGGCGAGGCGACTTCGATGGCATTCGGTACTGCGTCGGCGCCAATGACGGCTGCTTGGGCCGCCTATTCCGCGGACTGCACATCACCTGCATCCAAGATCCGACCAGCGGCCGTGAGCATGAGCTGGGCGAAATTGCCATGGCCGCGACGAGCCGCCACGTCGTCGTCGTTGGCGGCGGCGTGGCCGGTCTCGAGGCGGCGCGTGTCGCCGCCCAGCGCGGCCATCGGGTCACCCTGCTCGAGCGGTTGCCCGAATTGGGCGGCCAACTCCGCCTGGCGCGGCGGGCACCGGGCCGCGCCGAAATCGGTGCCGTCGCCGATCACCTCATCCGCGCGGTGGAGCGGTTGGGCGTCGACATCCGCTACGGCGTCGATGCCGAGGTCGAGACAGTGATGACGCTCAAGCCTGACGCGGTCGTGGTCGCTGCCGGCTCGGAGGCTGGGTTGCCCGAGCTTGCCGACTCCGAAGACCGCCTGGTATCGGCGCGGGCGGCACTCGACGGCGCGTTTGTCGGCGATCCAGCCATGGTGTTCGACACCAAGGGCGACTTGGTCGGGATGACGACTGCGGATTGGCTGGTCGAGCAGGGCCGTTCCATCGCCTTCGTGACGCCCGCCCGCACGCCGGGCGCGCGGATCGAGCCGATGACCTGGCGCCTGCTCTATCAGCGGCTGCTTGATCGCAAGGTCCAGTTTTATCTCGAGCATCAAGTGGCCGGCCTGACCGAGGACGGCGTCGTGATCGCCCATGCGATCACTGGCCAGCGGACGCTGCTGCCCGGAGTCGCGACCGTGGTAGCCGCCGGCGGCGGCTACGCCAATGACGGCCTCTACCGGCGCCTGCGCATGGCCGCGCCTAGCCTTGACCTGCGTGTGATCGGCGACGCCGCGGCGCCGCGCCAGATCGAGCATGCCATCCATGAAGGCCACATGGCCGGGCGTGCGCTATGACCAAGCATGTCGGCCCCGCCGCCCCGCCGTCGGGAGATTGGTCGTCGGGAGATTGGTCGTCGGGAGATTGGCCGTCGGGAGATTGATCGGTATGTCCAAGCACGATTTTCCCAGGGAAGAATTCGCCGAGCGCCTGGCGCGGGTGCGCCGGGCGATCGTCGAGGCCAAGCTCGACTGGATGCTCCTGTTCCACCCGGTTTCGATCCATTGGCTGACCGGCAGCGACGCCAAGAGCTATCAGGCCTTCCAATGCCTTGCGGTGGCGGCCGAGGCGAAACCGCTGGTGATCTTCGCGCGCGACGGCGAGCGCAGCGAATACCTGAACGACACGCTGGCCGACGTGGTCAGGACCTGGGGCGGGCCAGAGCCCGAGGATCCCGTCGACGCCTTCGTGCGGCTGGTCGACGACCTCGGATTGAGGCGCCTGCGCGTCGGCATGGAGGTGCCAGCCTATTACATGCACCCCCATCACTATGTCAGGCTCAAGAACCTGCTCGGCGACGCGCTTGTCGCAGAGCCAACGAACCTCGTCCACGATCTGAAGATGGTCAAGTTGCCACGGGAGCTGGCCTATATCCGGCGGTCGAGCGAGATCGCCGATCGGGCCATGCACGCCTTCGCCGGAGCGCTGGCGGTCGGGCGGAGCGAGCTGGAAGTGTGCGGCGCGGTCTATCACGCGCTGCTGACGGCGGGCGGCGGCCTTGCCGGCCAGCACGCTCAACCTGGTTTCGGGCGAACGGGCGAGCTTTGCCCATGGCGCGCCGACCGAGCGGCGCCTGGCGCGCGGCGACTTCGGCAATGTCGAATACGGCGCCGCCTACCGGCGCTACACCACGACCATCGGCCGGCAGTTCGCGATCGGCGCCCCGACGCCGCGCATGCGCGAGCTCTACGGCCTGGTGCGCGCAGCGGCCGACGCCATGATGGCGGAGATCCGCCCGGGCGTGCCGGCCGTGGTTCCCCACGAGGCAGCCAAGCGCATCATCGCGAGGGCCGGCCTCGATCGCGCCCGGGTCCATACCTCCGGTTACGGCCTGGCACCTGGTTTCCCACCGACGTGGGGCGAGCCGCTCAACATGTTCGGCGGCAGCACCTATACCCTCCAGGCCGGCATGGTTCTGTCAGTCGAGCCGCCCATCTTCCTCCACGAGGAGCGGCTGGGGGCCAGGCTGATCGATAACGTTCTGGTCACGGACAAGGGCGCCGAACTGCTGTCGCGCTACCCGCGCGACCTGATCGTCATCGACTGAGCCGGGACCGGCGGATCGGGTCGTCCGCCCCGGGCTTGCCGGGCCACGCGCCGTCGCGTACCAGGTCGCACACGACCGTTCGCACGGTCCGGACGACCGAACGGGCAAGTTCGGAGCGCAGCAAGGCGGCCGAGGCGACGAGCGCCAACTGCCAGGCGACGCGCGGCCGGAATGGCCAGGCCTGGATCTCGCCGCGTTCGACGTCCTCGGTGATGGCGCATTGGGTCAGCAGGCTGAAGCCCTCCCCCTGCTTGATCAGAGCACGGATGATGGAATGGTCGTCGACTTCCATCCTGATGTTGGGAGCGATGCGCTTGCGCCCGACCCAGCTGTCGAGCATCCGGCGCGACGCGTTCGGCCGACTGGGCAGGATAAGCGGAAGCTGCGCCAAATCCTCGATGCGGGCATGGCCGCGCTGGAACGGCGCCGTGCCGGGTTTGCCGGCCAGGAACACCTGTTCGGTCAGGAGCGGCGTGATATCGAAGCCGCGATGGGGCAACGGATCGTGCAAGCAGGCCAAATCGACTTGGCCGCGGACCAGCCATTCCTGGGTATAGCCGCTGAATCCGCCGACGACCCTGAGGTCGACATTGGGGAATTCGGTGGCCATGCGCTGAACCAGGGCGGGCACGAGGTAGTGGCCGGCCGCCGGCGCCACGGCGAGCGACACGACGCCGGATGGGCCGGTCGTGCCGCCGCGGATTTCATCCTTGATCCGATCGAGCTGGCGCAGCGCGCGCTGGCCGTGCTCAAGCAGTATGCGGCCGGCCTCGGTCAGGGTCACACCATGGCCGTGCCGGTCGAACAGCTTGCGGCCAAGCTCGCCTTCGAGCTTGCGGATCTGGCGGCTGACCGCCGGTTGGGAGATGCGCAGGAATTCGGATGCCCGGCTGTAGCTGCCGAATTCCGCCACAGTCTGGAAATAGCGCAGCGCCCGGGTTTCCACTGCGGCGCACGCGCGCGCGATCGTTCAGTCGGGCATCGGGAAGTCGGACAGCGGACGCCCGCCGAACTTGGCGTAGGCCTCCTCGACGCCGACCTCCTTGGCGGTGATCAATCCATCCGGGCTGACGCCGAAAGTGGGATCGACCAGATTGCGCCGGAGCGGACGGTCCTTCGGGTTGAACGTCCAGTCCTGGTAGCCGTAGGCGTTGAAATTGAGCATCACGCACGGCTCGTCACCGCTGGCGAACCAGTGGCAATTGCGCTCGATTTCGGTGGCGCGCAGCGCCTCGCCCGGGCCGATCCAGGCATCAAGCTTGAGCTTGAGCAGCAGCGTATCCGGACCCAGCCGCGCGATGCGGTCGAATTCGCGAGCATGGGCGCGGCCGCGCAGGATCAGCTGGGTCGACAGGATGTTGTGGTGGCAGTGGGGGGGATGGAAGACATTCGGCGCCAGGTAAAAGAACTGGATCGCCTCGCGATGGGTGGACCGTGTGCGCTGGTAGACGACAATGTCTTTCTTTTCATCGAGCGTGCGGTCGATCCAGGGCTTGAGACTATTGGGCAGGTCGAGCTCTTTGTGGAGAGCCTTGACCGCCGCCATGTAGCGATCGGGCGTCAACGCGCCGCGTGCGAGCCGCTCGACCAGTGCCACCGAGCCATCGACCACGGGAATGTGGATGTCCAAGATGTCCGGCACATCGTCCGTCAGCCGCGTGTTGATGACGATCTCGGGCTTTCCAGCGGCCGAGGGGGAAACGGGCTTCGTCGCCGGTCTGGCCATCACTGTCTCCGCGTCAAACTGGGGCGCCCGGACTATTTCAGGGCACCGCATGCCCGGGCGATGCGGTCGAGCGCGTCCTTCAGAACCTCGTCGCTTGCCGCGTAGGACACCCGGAAATAGGGCGACATGCCGAAGCCGGCGCCAAACACCAAGCCGACGCCGGCCTCCTCAAGCAGGTAGAGGACGAAGTCCTCGTCCGAGCCAATCACCTTGCCGTCCGGGCGCTTCTTGCCGATAAAGGCGGCGCAGGATGGGTACACGTAGAACGCGCCCTCGGGCTTGTGGCAGGTGACGCCGGGGATGGCGTTGAGCGCGGCGACGACAAACTCGCGCCGGCGCTCGAACGCCGCCTTGTTGCCGGCGATGAAGCCCTGAGGGCCGTTGAGCGCCTCAACCGCTGCGGCCTGGCTGATCGAAGTTGGGTTGGTCGTCGAGTGCGATTGGACCGCCGCCATTGCCTTGATGATGTCCTTAGGCCCGCCGGCATAACCAATGCGCCAGCCGGTCATGCAGTAGGTCTTGGACACGCCATTCATGGTCAGCGTGCGCGGATAGAGCTCCGGCTCGATCTGGGCGGCGGTGGAAAAGGTGAAATTGCCGTAGACTAGGTGCTCGTAAATATCGTCGGTCAGTACCAGGACGTGCGGGTGGCGCTTCAGCACCTCGGTGATCCGCTTAAGTTCGCTGCGCGAGTAGGCGGCACCCGATGGATTCGAAGGCGAGTTGATGATCACCCATTTGGTCTTGGGCGTGATCGCCTTTTCGAGGTCCTCGGCGGTCATCTTGAAACCGCGGTCGACGCTGCACGGCACAATCACGGGCTGGCCGTCGCACAGCAGCACCATCTCCGGGTACGAAACCCAATAGGGCGCGGGAATGACGACTTCGTCGCCTGGGCTCAGCGTCGCCATGAAGGCATTGAAGATAATGTGCTTGCCGCCGACGCTGATGATGACCTGGTCGGGCTTGTAGTCGAGGCCGTTCTCGCGCTTGAACTTGGCACAGACCGCTTCTTTCAGCGCGGGGGTTCCGTCGATTTGTGTGTACTTGGTCTGGCCGGCCCGGATAGCCTTGATCGCAGCTTCCTTGATGTGGTCGGGCGTGTCGAAATCGGGCTCGCCGGCAACCAATCCGATGATGTTCTTGCCCTGGGCTCGCAGCTCGGCGACGCGGCCGAACAGGAAACCGGTCGGCGATGGCTTCACCCGACTGAGACGTTGCGCGAGCTTCGACATGGACGTCCTTTGCCTGCAGGGGAGATCTTGCGGTCGGCCGCTGGCGGCCGGCTCGGGGCGATCATAGACGTCCGGGCGAGGGGGTCAAATGAAACGTTACATTTGATTGACAGGTCGGGCGATCAAAGCGAAATTCTCCCCCGCGAGCGGGCTGCCGACCCCGAGGGCGGGCCGCCTCAAGCGATCGATCCGCCCTGGATCGATCCGGCTAAGGAGATGGGCGTGCAATGGCAATCCTGACGTGGATGCACACGGTCTATGGCGACAAGCTGATCAACGGCATCCGGGCCAGCCTGCCGGGCGAGGACGTCCGTGAGTATCCCAATATCGGCGACCCCGACGACATCGACATCTGTATCATCTTCCGCATGCCCAACGGCTTCCTCAAGTCGTTCAAGAACCTGAAAATGATTTCGACCACCGGCGCGGGTATCGACCATTACCTGCTCGATCCGGACCTGCCGCGGCACATCCCGCTGGTGCGCGTGGTCGATGCCGATTTCGGCGCGCGCATGGCCGACTACGTGCTGAGCTGGGTGCTCGCCTACCATCGCGAAATCCCGCATTTCCTGGCTAATCAGAAGACGCACACCTGGGCATACAAGCCGATCCGCTCGGCCCACGAGGTCCGCGTCGGCGTCATGGGGCTGGGCCAGATGGGCACGCCGACGGTCGAGCGCTTGGCCTATCTCGGCTATACGGTCAGCGGCTGGGCCAAAAGCCGGCACCAGATCAAGGGCGTCACGTGCTACGCCGGCGACGACGCGCTCACGCCCTTCCTCGGCGACATCGAGATCCTGGTCAACCTGCTGCCCTTGACCAAGGAGACCCGGGGCATTCTATGCAAGTCAACCTTCGATCGCATGCCCAAGGACGGCGTGATGATCACCGCCTCGCGCGGCGGTCATCTGGTCGAGCGCGATCTGATCGAGGCGCTCGACAGCGGCAGGCTGCGCCATGCCACCGTCGACGCCTTCCCCAAGGAGCCGCTGCCCCCGGACAACCCCCTGTGGGACCATCCCAAGGTGTTCGTGACGCCGCATTGCTCGTCGACGCCCAGCCCGGAGACGATCATCAATGCCTTCGCCGACAATGTCCGTCGCGTCCGTTCGGGCCGGCCGCTGCTGAACCCGGTCGACCACGCCAAGGGCTATTGACCGGATCCGGTCCGAGCCGGGCTGATGACGGATGAATGCCTTCCGTCTTCGCGTCTATGACGCGCATCTGACGTACCCGGCCGGGCAGGAGATCCACACGGCCGCGTCCGGCCGCATCGATGCGCTCCACGAGGTGTTTGCCGAAATCGAGGACCGGAGTGCTGGTCTCGCCGGCTTCGGCGAGGTGCGCGCCAACATCGCGTTCATCACTGAAACGCCCGAGCGCGACGTCATCCCTTCATCGATCGGTCTGCTCCGCGCCATAATGGGGAGCCGCGATCCTGGCGAGCTGGCCCGGTCGTTCGCCGCTGCGCGCGGCGATTTTCCCAAGATCGCCCAGGCGCTCGTCGAGAACACACTGGTCGACCTGGAGGCCAAACGCGGCGGCGTGAGCGTGGCCGAGCATCTCGGCGGTGTCTGGCGGCCGAGCCTGCCGTGCAACCAATGCGTCTTCTGGGGCACCGACGACGCGATGCGCGACAACCTCGAGTTCTACCTGGCGCACGGTTTCCGCAAGATCAAGCTGCGCGTCGGCATCGGTTCGATCGACGACGATATGCGGCGTCTGGACTGGATCCGCGGACGGTGCGGACCGGACGTCGAGCTCGCGATCGACGCCAACGGTGCCTGGGACGCCGACGGGGCACTCGCCAACATCGAGCGCCTGCGCCGCTTCGCCATCGCCTATGTCGAACAGCCCACCCACAAGGGCGACTGGCCGGCCCTCGAACGGGTGGCGCGCGAAGCCGGCATCGACGTCATGATCGACGAGGGCCTCCAGACTGAGGCGGACGTCCAGCGCGTCTGCGCCAATGGCGGGCGCATCTTGGCCCATCTCAAAATCGCCAAGGCCGGCGGCGCCGCCCGGCTGGTTGCCATCGGCCGCACCTTCGATCGACATGGCGTGGCTTATGTCATGGGCCAGATGAACGAGGGCGCGCTCGCGACGGCGGTGGCGGTGCAGGCGGGCATGGCGCTCAATCCGCGCGTCGGCGAACTCTACGGCGCGCTCGGCATCGTCAATGATCCGGGCGCGGGCGTGAGCTACGGCCCAGGCACGGTGTCGGTGCCGCGCGAGCCCGGTGTCGGCGTCGCAATCCGGCGCGACCGCCTGACCCTGGCGTGGGACAGCGAAGCCTGAGCCGAGGCGGCGATCCGTGGTCGGCGGGCCTGGTTGCGCGGCGGCGCGTGCCTGAATAACGTTCTTGTCATATCTCTTATACATATTATGTCTTGGACGCCGTCATGAGCGCGGCCTAGCATCTCCCCTCTATGGCCGATTGGCCTTGATTGCCGGGTCGGGTCGGCGTGGCGGGGGATGATGAAGTTCGGGCTGATGACGCAAATCCAAATGCCGCGGCCGTGGCACGAGACCACGGAGCGCACGGCCTTCTGGAACGGCCTCGATCAGGCCGTGGCGGCGGAAAATGCCGGCTTCGACTATTTCTGGATCACCGAGCAGCACTTCTTCATCGAGATCGGCCACTGTTCCAGCCCGGAGATGTTCCTGGCCGCGCTCAGCCAGCGCACCAAGCGGCTCAGGCTTGGCTTCGGCGTCGTCCTCATGCCCTGCCACAACCCATTCTACATCGCCGAGCGCGTCGCCATGCTCGACGTGCTGAGCAACGGGCGCGCTGAGTTCGGCGCCGGCCGCGGCACCTCCCCCTACATGGTCGAGGCGCTCGGCTTCAAGGCTGAGGAAGGGCGCGAGGTCGGCCGCGAAGCGCTCGAAGCCGTGCTCCGAATGTATGAGCACGAGAAGTTCCCGGGTTACAAAGGCAAGCATTTCGACCTGCCCGCGCGCTACGTCGTGCCCCGCCCGATTCAGCGCCCGCACCCGCCAGTCTGGGTCGCCGCCTCGAATTTCGAGACCTACGAGCACGCCGGCCACCAGGGCTTCGGCGTGATCGGCGTCACGCGCAACACGCCGGCCGAGACCAAACCGTTCATCCAGGCCTACCGCGCCGCCATCCGCGGTAGCGACAAGTCCGGCTACGTCGTCAAGCAAGCCAACGATCACAACGGCGTATTCGCCATCGGCTGCGTGCACGACGACGACCGTATTGGTCGCAGTCTCGGTTGCGCGGCGGCGCGCTGGTATTACGGTGACAATGAGGCCGAGATCAACGCCATCCGCTTCGCGTCGGGCGGCGGCGTCAACAAGATTACCGACAAAGTGTGCAGCCGCACCAACGACGAGCTGATCGAGGATGCCATGGCGATCGGCGGCAATCCCGACACGGTGTGCCGCCAGGTCGAAAAATGGGCGGAGGCCGGAATCGACCAGCTGTCGTTCTTCCTGCAGGCCGGTCGGATCACGCATGAGCAGGTGTTGCGTTCGATCGACTTGATCGGCGAGAAAGTGATCCCTCGGTTCCAGATCTAGGTTTCATGGACAAAATGCAGCGGCATTGTCACGGCGTTCCGAGTGTAGAGGTCCCTCTGGCGGAGTGGTAGCCACCTGGATGAACAAGACCAGCTACACTGGCTACCGGTTCCCGCCTGCAATCATTCACCGGGCGATCTGGCTCTATCTCCGGTTCACCCAGAGCCTCCGCGAGGTGGTGTCAGACTAATGCGAACTGGTCTCCGAATGGCCGATGATGTGCCCGTTTAGGCAGCCAATTGGCGCCACTCGGCCAGGGCAGCCGAACGGTTCTGCTTAAAAACATCTCGGCGATTCAGGTGGCGTTCTTGATTGAAGTGAT